>SKSA01000303.1 GCA_007118195.1 Anaerobacillus sp.
GATGACAGTCCAAATCAACATTGTTTATAAAAACAGCCTTTTGAAAAGAAACATATTGTTATCACAACTTGGAAAAGTTCTTTAGCCTGAAAAGTCAATATAATTTCCTTTATAAGGATGTTTTGCATAAAGTTGATGAGGTTCTTCTTGCAACTCTTGCTTTTCTTCATTTCTCATTTGAGCTTGTGAGCCTTCTCGGCGCTCATCATCATTATTTAAACGCTTTTTCTCACTTTCCGTTGTCTCTAAAACTTGTTTACGTGTTTTTTCATCTTTTTTATTTTGCTCGGTGGCGATATAGTCTTGGACAACTTGGCCCCTTTGCTGTAGCTGATCTTGTATTTTTCCTGCATTTTGGGTACGGGGTATAGCCACTTGCATTTCAATAGCTTTTAAACTCATGAAATCCCCTCCAATTAGCTTTACTTACAAATTTAGCGCAAAAAATTCACCAAAGTTTTCTTTATACTTTAATTTTATAACAACGTAATACATATTAAAGGTCTATAAAGGGCCAACATTAATTTCGCCATCTTCTAAATAAATTTTTACATACTGATGGCTAGAAACTATTTTTCTTCTATACTTTCCAAAGTGCACATCAACATTTGGAAATATTTTCTTTTCTATACAAACAACTGAATCACCGAATTGCGAGAAAATATCTTTTATATCCTCTAACTTTTCCCTTGCTTCTAACATCGTTTCATTCACCTGGTTAATCGTGTTACGAACTCGCAGTTTCATAATTTTTTCTTTTGCAGATAAAGGGGTGCTTTTTTCTTTTTCATTTAAATTTTTAAGTAAAATAAGCAATTTTTGTAAATCCTCTTCAGATTTCTTTAAATTTTCACTATAATTTTTTTCTTTTTTCATGATCTCATGATTAACACCTAGATAAAGGGAAGTTTTTGTGTTGTGTGAGTTTCCTACTTCCTTCCCAAAAATACTCTTCCCTGCTGAAACATCTCCTCCAACAATATTCCCCTTACCTTTATTACAATAAATATTTCCTCCAGCCTGAACTTTACTATGTAAAATCGATTGAGTGACGTTAATATCACCTTCGACTTCGACGTTTCCTTGATTAATAAAAGACGTATGTAGGTCACCTTTCGCTTTTATTAAGCCTTTTCCTTGACCTACGATCCCGGCAGATACAAAAATAGAGCCTTCCGAATTAAGGATTGCACTTTCTACGGTACCATGGATTTTTATATCGCCTTTACTTTTAATTTCAAAACCGGCTGGAACATTTCCGCGAATATTTACAGAACCAATAAAAGAGATATTTCCTACTTTTAAATCTAAATCACCATTTACTTCAAACACGGGAAATACATGAATAACTTTAGTTTCAACAGACATCTGTCCATCTATCGTGGCAATTAGTTTTAAACCACTGTCATCTATACGAGTATTCTTGCCGGCACGAAGTTTAAAGTCTTTTCCCGGTTTTGCAGGGATCTCCTCACCGTAAATGTTCTTTCCTGGCGTCCCCATTGTAGCTGATTTTTTTTCACCTATTAGTTGGCCATGTGTCACAGAGGGAATATTCAGAACTTGTTTTAAATCAACTTTACGAAGATCTTCTTTATTGTCAACTTCTTTTGTCTCAGGAAATAATGGCTTTAAGAGAGCATCTTCACCATCCACAGGTAAAAGACCTTCTGCTATGACTATAGGAAAGGTAGCGTCGCCTGATATGATTTTCTGAAATAATTCTTGCTTCACACCAAATATAATACCGTGTTCATTAACAAAGGATTTTAACTCATCAATCGTTAATGACCTACCTTCTTCTAGCTTCTTCCTTTGGGTCATAGTAGCTTTCATCTTCGCCTTATCAACTTGTATCTCAAAAAAATCGTCAAGGTGGCTCATTTCATCAAATCCCCTCTTCGAACCTAACATGAAGGAAGTTCTTTTAAGCTAAAGATTACATGACTGGCATTCCTTTTGAAAACACTTGTTTTAATCGAAAAAGGGCTTTAGAGTGGATTTGAGAAATTCTTGATGTTGATAAACCCATAATTTGCCCAATCTCTGTTAACGTTAGCTCGTCAAAATAAAATAAACTAATGACAAGTTGTTCTTTTTCATTTAAACTTTCAATCACTCGGACAAGTTCTTTATGAGTAGCTTTTTTTACGGTTTCTTCTTCTGGAGTTAAAGTCATTTTATCCCTTAACGTATTTTTGTAAGTGTCCTCACGATCTGAGTCAGTAGTTTTTTCATCTATTGAGAGTAAATTAGCTACAAAACTTTCACTCATCACTTGAAGAACTTCATCCTCCGTTAGTTCTAGCATGTCAGCAACTTCTTTAGCGGTAACATAACGTCCATATTTTTGTTCCAACTTTTCTACGGTTGCTTCGACTTTTTTAGAACGCTCCCTTAACGAACGAGGAAGCCAATCCTCTTGTCTAAGCCCGTCTATAATCGATCCACGAATTCGAAACGAAGCGTAAGTATCAAACTTCAAATCACGTGTAGCATCAAACTTTTCTAAAGCATCATATAGTCCGATAAGAGCATGACTTTTTAAGTCTTCTTTATTTACATTACGAGGTAAACCTACGGATACTCTTTGGACATGATAATCTACGAGAGGTATATAAATTCGTATAAGTTCATCACAAGCTTCGTTATCGCGTTCTTCAATCCACCTTTTCCATACATGATGATCATTTTCACTTTTTTGAGGCACTTTCATCCTCCTTAATCATTTATAAGACCTTTGACATACTTACTTGCTTTTTCAATATCTTCTTCTGTATACTCAACTTTATTAGTCGTAGCTTTTCCATCGTCTTTATCTTCTATTTCTTTTTTTTCTAATTCATTGACCTCAACTTCTTTAGAGGCGATCATCCAAAGCCATCGAAAAAAATAAGCAATGATATAAAAAGAAACAAAAGCAAGACCGCCGCGTATCAAAGAAGTTAATACAGAATTGGTTGTCATAGAGCCTATAAATACTAATAAAAATCCAGTTAGACTAAAGATAAAGTTTATAATCCAAGAACCGATAAACATTAAATTTCTGAAACTCCTTGACTTACAGTACGGATAGATAGTTTACTAGTTTCAGGGTCAAATTCAATGGTTCTTCCACTAGTACCGCCTACATCTTCACTTACGACACGTATCCTTAATTCCTTCAATTTTTCTTTTACAGCCTCTACATTTCTCGGGCCTATTCTCATCATTTCACTTGAGGATGAAAACTTAAACATTTGAGATCCACCTGCAAGTTTTGCTTTTAAACGAACGTGATTAGCACCCATTTTTTTCAACTTATCTAATAAAACAACTAAAGCCGTGTCAGCGTATTTAGCTTTATTCATTGTTTCTGTTTTCCCCAAAGAAGAATTAGGGAGCATAACGTGGGCCATGCCACACACCTTTATTGTTTCATCATATAAAACAACACCAACACACGAACCTAAACCGGATGTACGTATTTTTTGAGGAGGTTTTGCCACATTTAAATCAGCCATACCAACTTTCACAACCTCACTCATTCATTGGTACTCCTAATGCTTGAAATATCTTTTCATAAGAATCGGGATCAGGCAGTAAAAAGAAATGTCCTGTTGTTTTTTTCGAATTCTCGTCTATCTTTTCTAAAATTTCTGTATCAATGACAATCGCATAATCCCCTACTTGTGAAAGTTCTAATAGTCCGTAACTCAATATAGCTATAGCCATATCAATACTAAGAGCTGGTACAGAAGGCTGTAAGTTTAGTTTCGTAAAATCTGAGAAAGCTGATAAATAAGATCCTGCTAAAATGTTCCCCAATTCTTGTAACGCTGATAATCCTAACTCGGAATAAGGGGGGTGATTTAAATCAAAGCTTTGATCACCCGTCAAATATTGAATAAGTCGAGTCGCCTCATTGACTGGAAGCATAAAAAACATATTACCAGGAGCTTCTCCTTCAATTCTTAAGAAAATGGCTGCCACTACGTTATCTGAACCACCAACTAACTCAGTAATAGTATCAAAAGAAGTAACTCGAACAGCTGGAACTTTCATATCGATCGTTTTATTTAATAGCTTAGATAACGCAGTTGCGGCATGTCCCGCACCAATGTTACCAACTTCTTTTAAAATATCCAAGTGCTCGGGTTGAATACGGTTAATGAAACTCATTATCCATTTGCCTCTATTGATTTAATTTCTTTGATCTCTTTAGGGTTCAAAACTTTCTCTAAATTCAATAAAATTAACAAGCGCTTATCCATTTTTGCAACTCCACGTAAATAGTCTGCTTCGATACCACCGACAACTTCAGGTGGTGGTTCGATTACATCGTTCGGTATATCTACAACATCATTTGCCGCATCAACAATTAAGCCAACTTCCATATCACCAACGGCAACAATAATAATTCGAGTACTATCAGTGTTTTCGACTACATCGATTCCGAATCGATTCCTTAACTCAATAATAGGAGTGACAACTCCACGTAAATTAATAACACCTTTTACAAAATCAGGGGTTCTAGGTACCCTTGTAATATGTTGCATACGTTCAATCGAACGCACTTGACTTACTTCTACACCGTATTCCTCGTCTTTCAATTGAAAAACAATCACCTTTATTTCATTTACCAAGTTAGTTTCACTCATTAGTACCCTCCTAGCTCTGTCTTTATTTTGTTTCAAACTTATTTAATTAACGCATTACAATCAACAATCAACGCTACTTGGCCGTCACCTAAGATCGTTGCTCCAGATATTGCAAATACATTTGTTAAATAGTTTCCTAATGATTTCAGAACAATTTCTTGCTGTCCAATAAATGAATCAACAACTAAACCAGCCATCTTTTCTCCTTTACGGACAATGACGATTGAATGATACGCATCTTGATCTCGAGTTTTCGGAACATCAAAAAAGTCTGTTAAATTAATTAGCGGTACAACACTCCCCCTAAAGTCGATAACTTTTTGATTATGAGCTGCTAATATATCCTCATCTTTGACAATCGCCGTTTCGATAATTGAAGACAGTGGAATTGCATACTTTTCACTTTGAACTTCAACTAACATGACAGAAATAATTGACAATGTTAATGGTAGCTGAATCGAAAATGTAGTTCCCTCTCCTAAAACAGAATCTACAGTTACATTACCACCTAAAGATTCAATTTTATTTTTAACTACATCTAGTCCTACGCCACGGCCAGACACGTCTGTAATTTCATCAGCTGTACTTAATCCTGATGAGAACAAAAGTTCATACACTTGTCGATTGGTTAAGTTCTTTTCACTTTCTTTTGTAATTACACCACTATCGATTGCTTTCTTTAATACTTTATCACGATTAATTCCGGCTCCATCATCAGAAACTTCAATGAAAACATGATTTCCGCTATGGTAAGCCCTTAAAGTAATATTTCCTTCTTCAGTTTTACCTACACTTAAGCGACTGCTTGGTGTTTCTACCCCATGATCAATTGAATTTCTCAACAAATGAACAAGAGGATCCCCGATTTCATCAATCACGGTACGATCTAGTTCAGTCTCTGCCCCTATGATCTCGAGATGAACTTTCTTGTTTAAATCTTTAGCTAATCCACGAACCATTCTCGGGAAACGGTTAAATACTTGTTCTACAGGAACCATTCTCATATTTAAAATAATATTTTGTAGGTCGCCAGAAATTCTTGACATATGCTCGACAGTTTCGGTTAATTCAGAGCTTTTTAAATCACGGGCAATTTGCTCTAACCTGCCACGGTCAATTACTAATTCCTCAAATAAATTCATTAGTATATCAAGTCTCTCAATATTTACACGGATGGTTTTACTTGCAGGATTATTCGCCTTTTCTTCTTGATTTTTCTCATTATTATGTGTTTGTTTGTCGCTACCAACCTCTTCAACCGTATCTTTTAGTGGCGGTATGTTATCCTCTGTCACTTTTTCAGTACCATTAGTACTCTTATAATTATTGATATCTATTGTTTTTACTTCTACATTCTCAATCTCAGAAACTTTCAAAATACGATTTCTGACTTCAACACTTGATTCTTTAGTAATGAGAGTAACCGTAAAGTCATAATCAAAGTTTTCTTCTTCTAATGCATCTACAGTTGGCGTGGATTTAATAATCTCCCCAACTTGTTCTAAGACTTCAAAAACCATAAATACACGAGCTGCTTTTAAAATGCAATCTTCCCTTAAAGATATATGAATTTGGTTAACATGAAAACCTTGTTCTGTTGCTTGAGTTAACACCGTTACTTCAAAATCATCATACGTTTCAGCTGTCGATGATTGCTCTGAATCTTTCACTACAAAAGTTGATGATATTTCTTCTTTTGTTTTTTGAGCCTCTAAGCGTTCGCCTTTTTCAATCTTTTCTAATTGGGCAACTACTTTTGTAACATCACGCCGACCATCTCCACCACTTGCTATAGATAGTACCATCGCTTCTAAGTCATCTACCGCTTCAAATACAACGTCTAAAATGTCGCTTGAAACAGATATTTTATGGTTTCTTATTCCATCAAGGACATTTTCCATAATATGTGTTAAGCTAGCTAAATCCTCATAGCCCATTGTTGCTGCCATCCCTTTTAACGTATGTGCTGAACGAAAAATTTCATTAACAATGGCCACATTTTCGGGCGAATTTTCAAGTTTTAAAAGATTGTCATTCATTGCTTGTAAGTGCTCTTTACTTTCATCAATAAACATGTCTAAGTATTGATTTTTTTCCAAGACATCTACCCCCTATCAACAATATTTAACTATAGCTGAAGCAACATTATCGAGATGGACGATTTCATCAATTTTATTCGTATTTATTGCCGCACGAGGCATTCCGAATACAACTGCTGACTCCTCTGATTCTGCAATTGCAACAACTTCTCGATCGTTTTTTAATTTTAGTAACCCTTTTGTTCCATCTGAACCCATCCCAGTCATGATGACTGTTATGATCGAGTATTGACTAATATTTGCCAAAGAGTTCAACATCGTATCCACAGAAGGTCGATGCCCATTTTCTGGGGGTGTCTGATCAAGGTGAATAGCAAGCGTTGTCCCAATACTCCTTATCTTTAAATGGTATCCTCCTGGGGCAATATAGGCAACCCCTTTTTTTACAACTTCCCCATCTTCAGCCTCTTTTACCGTAATATTCGACAAACTATTAAGTCTAGATGCAAGAGACTTAGTAAATCCTGCTGGCATATGTTGAACGATTAAAATCGGAACATTAATATCCTCTGGAAGCTTTGTCAAAACTTGTTGTAGTGCTTTCGGTCCGCCTGTCGATGTTCCAATAGCAATAAGCTTTTTACCTAACAATTTTTTTGGCTGCCTCTTTGGTAAGTCCTTTTTCGGTAGCTTGTTAATTTCTTCAACTTCTTTTTTCTGTAACACTTTTGCCATTTTTACATTAGCAGCGAGAATTACTTTATCAATGAGTTCCTCTTGTACTTTATGCAAATCAAGAGATATTGCTCCAGAAGGCTTTGCAATAAAGTCTATTGCCCCGTAAGCCATTGCTATGACCGTATTTTCAGCACCTTCTTTTGTCGTACTACTCACCATGATGACTGGTTTAGGCACTGTCTTCATAATCTTCTTTAATGCATCTAGACCATTCATTACCGGCATTTCAACATCAAGAGTGACTACATCAGGGTTTAAATCTTGTATTTTTTTTAGTGCATCTTGTCCGTTTCTAGCAGTTGCAATTACATCGATTCGGTTGTCCTCTTCTAAAAGATCCGTTATCATCTTTCTCATGAATGCGGAGTCATCAACTACGAGTACTCGAATCAAGTTATCTCAACCTCCTTATTGTTCGTTTTTATCTTTCCGTAAAGTATTTTTTAAACTTATTTATAAACGTTGAAAAAGGAGGGGTTACATCATCCTGTTTTTCTCCTGTATAAGTTAAAACGATTTCTTGGATCGCCTTACTTGGCTTACTTTCAGAAGAATGGAGCACAAATGGAATTTGTGCCTTCACAGCTTTTAACACCGTTGGATCATCCGGAATAATTCCGAGTAATCTGATTTCTTTTTGTAAAAACTGGTTCGTTACTAACTTTAAATTTTCAAACGTTTTCTTTCCTTCTGGAATCGAATCAACTCGATTGACTAATATTGAGATTGGGATCTCTTGGTCTTTTAATTGAATATACTTTATCATAGCATATGCATCTGTAACAGAAGTTGGTTCAGGCGTTGTGACAACAAAAACTTCATTGGCAGATAAAATATAGTGTAAGCTATCTTTTGATACACCTGCCCCCATATCAAAGATGATGTAATCATATTTTCCATTCACAAGTTCTAATTGTTGTAAAAATCTTGAAAGCTTACGTGGGTTTAATTGGAACATCGAGGACAGACCTGTTCCTCCAGCAATAAAAGAGAGGTTTTCAGGTCCTTTTTCAATGATGTCCCAAATCGATAACTCTCGTTCAATCATATCTACGATCGTATGTTTTGCAGAAGCACCCATTAAAATATCAACATTAGCCATTCCGATATCTAAGTCAAATAAAAGTACTTCTTTGTCTATTTTTTTTAGCTCTATAGCAAAGTTCAAACAAAAATTGGACTTACCAACACCACCCTTGCCACTAACAACGGCAATCACTTTCGTTTCTTTTTCTGTATTACTTGCCATATCTAACATTTTCCGTAAATTTTTCGCTTGATCATTCATAGTCATCAACCTCTAATACACTATTTACTATTTGAATAGCCGAACCTTCAACTATATCATCAGGAACACTTTGTCCATTCGTAATATAAGAAACTCCTACATTATATTCATGGATTAAATTAATCATTGCTCCCCTTGAATACGTTTCGTCTTTCTTAGTGAAAATTACTTTATTAATGTTGATCTTAGAAAATTGCTCAAAGATTGTGACCATGTCTTTATATTTTGAAGTTAATGAAAGAACTAAATAAGTTTCCATCTCTTCATTAAAATCGATAACTTTTTTTAATTCATCAATATAAAGTTGGTTTAGAAAATTTCTCCCAGCTGAATCAATCAATACTAAATCATAGTTCGCTAGTTTTTCTTTCGCATTTTTAAAATCTTCTACAGAGTAAACAACTTCAACGGGTACATTTAAAATTTTGGCATACGTTTTTAATTGATCGATCGCTGCAATTCGAAATGTGTCAGTAGTAATAAACGCAACCTTTTTTTTATGCTTTAATACACAGTGTGCTGCAATTTTAGCAATCGTTGTTGTTTTTCCAACCCCAGTTGGACCTACAAGGTTTAAGTATTTTTTATCAAACTGAAAACCACCGATATCTTTTTCTTTTAAAAATTGTAGTAAAACTTCTTTTGTCAAATCAATTACTTCTGCTTCATTAAACGTTTCCTTATCTAAAATATACCATTTTTTAAGAAGCTTTTTCATTACTTCCATACGTATCGTGCTAACAATATCTTGATCAATTAACATCTGATTAATTATTTTTAAATCTCCTGGATAATCTTCAAATTGAGTGACAATTGAACTAGATATGCCATTAACGATGTTTTTAAGTTCCTTTACTTCGCTAGCTAACGTTTCATCTTTTCCAGTCGGCTTGTTGTTAGGATGCGTGTGAAGCTCCGTTTTTGGCGTAGTAGTCTTTTTCGGATTACTAGTGTGTGACAAAGGTGGCTTTTTAGGTGCCTGCCGTCTAACGGCAGGTGCTGTATCAACTGCAGCGATCACTTCAATATTTTTCTTCGTAAAAAATCCAAGGAAACCACCAGTTTGAACTTCTTTTGAGTTTAAAATCACTGCATCGCTCCCTAATTCTAGGCGAATTTTCTTCATCGCTTCCGACATAGATTTCGCAACAAACTTTTTAACTTTCACTATACATTCACCACCCCTACACTCTGAACCTCAATCGTTGGTTCAAGTTCATTATATGATAAAACTGGAACATGTGGTAAATAACGTTCAAGAAGATGTCTAATATACATCCGTACAGCAGGCGAACATAGTAAAATTGGCATTTGACCCATTTCATTTATACGTTCAACTTCATAAAGCACTGCATCAACAATCGATTGTTGAGAATCCGGGTCTAGAGATAAAAAGTTACCATGTTCTGTTTGTTGAACACCTTCAGCTACCAGTTTCTCTACTGAACCACTCATTGTAATCACATAAAGTGGTTCTGAAGGATTAGCATATTGTTTTGTAATTTGTCTTGAAAGAGCTTGGCGCACATACTCTGTAATTAAATCCGTATCTTTTGTCATTTGACCATAATCTGCTAAAGTTTCAAAGACGATCGGTAAGTTTCGGATCGATACTTTTTCTTTTAATAAATTAGCTAAAACTTTTTGTACTTCACCTACAGATAACGGATTAGGTGTCACATCTTCAACTAAAGTAGGATACGCCTCTTTTAAATGATCAATTAACTGCTTCGTTTCTTGGCGACCTAATAGTTCATGTGCATGGCGTTTAATCACTTCTGTTAAATGTGTGGATACAACAGAAGGTGGATCAACAACCGTATACCCTGATAATTCCGCTTGTTCTTTCATATCTTCACTAATCCACAATGCTGGCATTCCAAAAGCAGGTTCCATCGTTTCAATACCAACAATGCTTTCATCGTCGACACCAGGACTCATCGCCATAAAGTGATCAAGTAATAATTCCCCTTTAGACACTTCATTTCCTTTAATTTTAATCGAATATTCGTTTGGCTGTAACTGAATGTTATCACGAATTCGAATGACTGGGACAATTAAACCTAATTCAATCGCTAACTGTCGTCTAATCATAACCACTCTATCTAATAAATCCCCACCTTGATTAGCATCAGCCAACGGGATAAGACCATAGCCGAATTCAAACTCAATTGGGTCTACTTGAAGTAAGTTTACGACACTTTCTGGAGATTTCATATCATCTTGAGTTTCTTCTTCACTAGCGGCCTCTTCAGCATCGGCAAGGTTTTTATCTTCATTTTTTAGAAGTAAAAAGCCACCTACTACTAAAAATGCTGCAATCGGAGTTGTTAATCCCCAATTTATCGGTGTGACGAAGCCTAGTAAAGCAATGGTACCACCAGCAATATATAACATTTTCGGGTAAGCGAGTAATTGTTTTGTAATATCATCACCTAAGTTACCTTCAGAGGCTGCTCTAGTAACGACAATCCCTGTTGCTGTAGAAATTAATAAAGCTGGGATTTGGCTGACTAGACCATCTCCAACCGTTAATAACGTATATTTAGAAGCAGCCGCACCGATATCAAGGCCTTGTTGCAACATACCAATGATTAAGCCGAATATAATATTGATAATGACGATCACAATTCCAGCAATTGCATCCCCTTTAACAAATTTACTAGCACCATCCATTGAACCGTAAAAATCTGCTTCTCTTTCAATCTTTAAACGACGTTCTTTTGCTTCTGTATCCGAAATCATACCTGCATTTAAGTCTGCATCAATACTCATTTGTTTCCCCGGCATTGCGTCTAACGTAAAGCGAGCTCCAACTTCTGATACACGTTCGGCACCTTTTGTGATAACAACAAATTGAATAATAATTAAGATTAAAAAGACGACAAAACCGACAAGGGCATTACCGCCAACCACAAAAGAGCCAAACGTTTCAATCACATTTCCTGCTTCGCCTTTTCCTAAAATTGATCTAGTTGTTGATACGTTTAATCCGAGACGAAATAGCGTAACTAGTAATAAAAGCGTAGGAAAAATAGAAAATTGTAGCGGCTCTTTCGTATTCATCGCTACTAATATAATGAGTAAGGCAAGAGAAATATTGATAATGATCAAAAAATCCAGCATACCAGGTGGTAGCGGAATGATGAGCATGATGACTATTAATATCACTCCTAATAGTACACTTAAATCTTTTAATGACATTTATGCCTCTCCTTACTTTTAGTACGTGTTCCTTTTTGAACCGCCTATTATACTTTGTTTTTAATTCGATATACATATGCTAAAACCTCAGCTACCGCTTTAAACAAATCTTCTGGCACTTCATCACCAATATCCGCTTGATCGTATAAAGCTCTAGCTAAAGGTCGATTTTCCACAGTAATAATCTCATTATGTTTAGCAATTCCTTTTATTTTTTGTGCTAAAAAATCTACCCCTTTACCAATCACAACAGGAGCGTCCATTTTCTCACCATCGTATTTAAGGGCAACCGCGTAATGTGTCGGATTTGTAATCACAACATCGGCCTTTGGAACTTCTTGCATCATTCGTTGCATCGCCATTTGCCGCTGCTTTTCTTTAATCTTAGATTTAATCAGAGGGTCACCCTCTGTTTTCTTGTATTCATCTTTTACATCTTGCTTTGACATTTTAATTTTCTTTTCATGATCATAACGTTGATACATATAATCTAAAACGGCTAAAAACAGTAATAATATAGCAACTGCTACTCCCATTGTCACTGTTAAAGTTCCAACAAACACTAACGAATCTGCAATAGGAATTAACGATAAAAATAATACCTTGTCCATACTAAGCCATAAAATTGTAAATGTAACTAATCCAACAAGACATATTTTCAAGAGAGATTTCAAAAGCTCGACAATTGCCCGAATAGAATAAATTCTTTTAAAACCTTCGATCGGATTTAATTTACTTAATTTCATCTTGATCGCTTCTGGTGCAAAAAGGAACCCTACTTGTACATAGTTACTGAGCACACCGGCAAGAAAGGCGACAAGCATAATTGGGGCAACGATCATTACGGCTTGACTAATCAATTCTAAAAATAAACTTTGTACATTTTCAGGTGTTAAAGTAAAAAGTAAAAACTCCTGAAACATATATTGCATAAAAACAAATATTCGCTTGCCAACAAAACCACCGACCAACCATAAAAAAATAAACACTAATAAAAGGATAATAGCTGTATTAATATCGGTACTTTTTGCAACTTGCCCTTTTCTCCTTGTTTCTTGGCGCTTTTTCGGAGTTGCCTTTTCCGTCTTTTCTTGGGCGAAGAATTGGAGATCTAAAGGTAAAAGCGGCATTCTACACCCCTCCATAAAGCTGCATAAGTGTTCTCATTGTCAAAATCATTTGCTCTACTAAATGTTTTGTCACCATAAAAAAGGCTGGTATAACTAGAATAAGGATGAAAAAACCGACAAAGATTTTGATCGGAAACCCGATGACAAAAACGTTTACTTGTGGAACCGCTCTTGCGATCATCCCTAATGCAACATCAACTAAAAATAAACAACCGACAATAGGCATTGACATTTGAAAAGCGATAATAAACATGGTATTAAACGTTTTTACAACGTGCATCAAAATATTTTCATTCCCAAAAGGGATAAAAAGTTGTTCGAGACGGATAAATTGATAACTATAATAAACGCCATCTAACAATAAATGGTGTGCATCAATGGCAAGTAAGAATAGTAAAGCAAAACTATACAAATATCCACCCATTAAAGGACTTTGTGCCCCTGTTTGTGGATCGACTACATTCGCCATCATAAAACCCATTTTGATATCCATGAAGCCACCAGCAACTTGAATTGCGTACATCAATATCATCGCGATCAAACCAACTGTCAAACCAACGATCACTTCTTTTAAAATTAACATAAAATAAAAATAATCAATTTCGATGACTGGAGGTTCTATAGAGAAGAACATCAGCCATGTTAGAAAAAACGCTAACCCTATTTTATACATAGCAGGGATCGTTCGATAAGAAAAAAGTGGTAATGTGACTAGAAAGGCCGTTACGCGAATAAGAATTAGTAAAAATGCTGGAAAAAACTCTAATATTTCTAGCATTATCCGACAAACCTATGCAAGTTACTTAAAATTTGTTCAGCAAAGTTTAACATATTGGATAACATCCAAGAGCCAAATACGATTAAACCAACTAACACTCCGACAATTTTCGGGATAAACGCGAGCGTCTGCTCTTGAATTTGTGTCGTCGCTTGAAAGATACTCACCATTAACCCAATTCCTAATGCAAGCATAAGGAGGGGACCAGCGATGACTAACACTGTAAAAACGCCTCTCTCTGCCATTGAGATGACAAATTCTTGACTCAATCAAACCACCCTTTTAAAAGCTTAATAGCAATGATCGAACGACTAAATACCATCCGTCAACCATTACAAAAAGCAGGATTTTAAACGGTAAAGCAATCATAACCGGTGGCAGCATCATCATTCCCATACTCATAAGAATACTAGCTACAACCATATCGATAACGAGAAATGGCACAAAAATCATAAATCCAATTTGAAATGCCGTTTTTAATTCACTAATAGCAAATGCCGGAACTAATGCGGTTAAAGGAATCTCCTCTATTGAGTTCGGTCGTTCCATACCTGCATAGCCCATAAACAATGCTAAGTCCTTTTCCCTCGTATGTTCAGCCATAAAGTATTTAAATGGCGTTGCAGCTCTTTCAAAAGCCTCTTCTTGGGTTAATTCATCATTAAAAAGTGGTTGCAATGCTGTTTCATTCACCTCAGATAATATCGGTGACATAACAAAAAAAGTAATAAATAACGCTAACGCGATTAACACTTGGTTCGGTGGCATTTGCTGTGTAGCAAGTCCAGAACGAACAAATGATAATACGATAATAATTCTCGTAAAACAAGTCATTAAAATTAAGATACTAGGAGCTAACGTTAACACGGTTAACAATAATAATAATTGAATGGTTGCCGCTAAGTTTTGTGGCTCATCGCTAAATATATCTAAGGCAGGAATAAAGCTCACTGATATCATTGTTGTTCCTTCTCCTTAATGGCAGAATGGGCCTTTTGTTGCGCACTTTTAACATC
>SKSA01000093.1 GCA_007118195.1 Anaerobacillus sp.
GAATTCGAAAATACTCATCAAGACGAGTTATAATATCTTCTGGCTCCATAAGCCTTCCTTTCCCTACATATCCACAAGCTAAATAACCTTCATCCGGCTCTAAGAAATGATTACCACGAAGCTTTAAAATTCTAATATTCTCTTTAACAGCTGGGTGTTCGTACATATGAACATTCATTGCTGGTGCAATAAATATAGGTGCCGTTGTTGCCAGTAACATCGTAGAAACGAGATCATCAGCAATCCCATTTGCCGCTTTACCAATAATATTCGCAGTAGCCGGAGCAACAACAACAATATCTGCCCAATCAGCTATATCTATATGGGTGATTTTCGTAGCGTCTTTTTCCTCAAAAACATCTATATACACAGAATCTCGTGAAAGTGCCTGAAATGTCAAAGGGGTTACAAACTTCGCAGCCCCTTCAGTCAAAACGACTTTTACTCTTGCGCCTGCTTGCGTTAATTTGCTAGTAAGGGCACAAGCTTTATAAACGGCAATTCCACCAGATACACATAATAAAATCTTTTTCCCCTTTAACATTTATATCTCCTCCATGGCAAAAAATTTTCTTACGTATAAAAAAAGAGGACTCATATGCGGTGTTTATCACCCCCATTAATATATTAACTAGCGAAAAACCTTTTACTAAGGTTTAACCTCTAAATAATAGTTAGTGGGGGGGTAGACACCCTTCATGAGTCATCCCCGTCTTACTCTTCTTCTTCTTCTTTACGTTTAAAAGTAAGTTGCCCTGAAGAAATTTCTTCAAGTGCTTTACCGACTTGTTTATATGATACCGGTTTTTCAATCATTAAGTCTCTTTCGTTAGAATCCTTTAAATAACGCGCTCTTCTTGATGATACGGTTACTAACGTATACTTCGAATCAAGTTTCGTTAATAAATTATCAATAGATGGGTATAGCATTTACTCAGCCTCCACTAATTGTTTATATTTTTCGATTAAGCGATCTTTCCTACAATGCTCAGCAACAACAATTGCTTTAATTCGTTCGACCGCCAGATCAACTACATCATTCTCAACGACATAATCATATTTATCCATCATTTCAATCTCGTCTTTTGCAACCGTCATTCGATTATTAATAAGATCCTCAGATTCAGTACCACGATTAACAATTCGACTTCTTAATTCGGCTAAACTAGGCGGCATCAAAAAGATAAATACTCCCTCTGGAAATTGCTTTCTAACCTTTAACGCACCTTGAACTTCAATTTCAAGAATGATGTCGTTACCTTCACTTAACGTTTTTTCAACATAGTCAACAGGTGTTCCATAGTAATTCCCTACATATTCAGCCCATTCCAAAAGCTTATCATTTTTTATCATTTCTTCAAACTCATCACGTGATTTAAAGAAATAATTTACTCCATCAACCTCGCCTTCTCGAGGTGAACGAGTCGTTGCTGAAACGGAATATAATATATCTGTATCTTGCTGCCTAAGCGCGCCACAAACCGTACCTTTCCCTACACCTGAAGGTCCAGAAAGGACGATCAATAAACCTCTTTCTTTTTTCATGACTACCTCCAAAATCTTCCATCAGAAAACTCCAGCTAATGAATATTAGCCGGAATCGGATTGTTAATTAACTTATCCATTAATCTTCAGAAATATCATCCTTATTTGTCAAACGTTGTGCTACCGTTTCCGGTTGAACAGCAGATAAAATGACATGATCACTATCGGCAATAATTACAGCTCTCGTTCTTCTACCGTAAGTAGCATCGATTAACATATTACGTTCTCTTGCTTCTTGAATAATTCTTTTAATTGGTGCTGATTCTGGACTGACGATTGAAATGATTCGATTTGCTGAAACAATATTGCCAAAGCCAATATTAATAAGTTTAATGTTCATTGTTTTCCCCTGCCCATCTATATATTATAACCAGAACTTTGGTCATTTTAACACTTTTTTCTTAATTAGGCTAACATCTTATTCAATATTTTGAACTTGTTCTTTTATTTTTTCTAACTCTGCTTTTAACTCTACCACTTGCTTGTTAATATGTATATCATTAGACTTTGAGCCAATTGTATTAACTTCTCGATTCATTTCTTGGACGAGAAAATCCAGTTTTCTCCCAACAGCACCCTGTTCATGTTGTTCGATGATCAAAAAAAACTGTTCTAAATGACTTTTTAACCTTGTTAATTCTTCGTCGATATTTGCTTTATCTGCAAAAATAGCTACTTCTGTTAAAAGTCTACTTTCTTCAACTTCAAGCTTATCATCTAAAAATTCTTCCATTCTTTTTAATAAACGTTGCTGATAAGCATCCACCACACACGAAGCATGAGCTTCAACATTGACTACTACTTGATCAAGTTTCTTTAGCCGTTGTTTTAAATCAGATGCGAGAATTGAGCCTTCTTTTTTCCGCATTTGCAAGAGCTCTTCTGATGCCTTTTTTGTAGTCGTAATTATGTGTTCGACAAGAGTTTCAGATTGGTTTTCTTTTTCTAATACTGTAACAACATCAGGATGAAGTAGCAGCTTTTCTAAATTAAGCTGTTGAGTCACACCTAGCTTTTCTAGTGCACTTTCGTGAGTTAAATAAAATTCTTGTAACAAATTCCAATCAACCTGCAAAGTTCTTTCGACTAACCCTTCCCCTTCAACGGTAAGGAACACATCAACCTTTCCACGCTGGACATATTGATTAATGATTTTTTTTAGCCTATCTTCCAAAAATAAAAACTGACGTGGCATTCGAATGGTTACTTCTGAAAAACGATGATTAATTGATTTCATCTCGACGTTAATTCGGTAATTTTCGTTTTCAATAAATGCTTGCCCGTATCCAGTCATACTTACTAACATAATTATCACATCCACATTTCTATTCTAACCAATTTTACCATTATCAACAAGTAGAGGAAATAGAATCAACCTAAAACTTGTCCGAACATTTTTTCTCCCAAGGTAGTTTTGGGCAATTTTCATTGCATTTCGACCTTCTTTTAATATTGAGCTATTAAGAAAAAATCTCGTAAAACGATAAAGGCTAACTGAAAGCGTTCTCCGAAAATTAGAAGATACAGCTTAAAGTTAGCCATTACAATATTATTTAATTTTTATTTTCTTTTAAATAAATGAAACCCGGCTAACGCAACGGTTGGAACTGAGGCAAGCCCAAGCACCAATAGCCATTCGCGAACGTTTAAGCCAACTGTATGGAATACAGGCTGTAACGGTGGGAAATACATAACAACTAACATTAATGCTGTTGAAGAGAGCACTGCCAGCACTAAATAAATGTTTTGAAATGGGTTTCGATGAAACACAGAGTGCTCACTACGACAGTCAAAAACATGAATAAGTTGTGCCATAACTAAAGTAGCAAACGCAACACTCTGAGCTCTAATTAATTCATCAGGATTTTGTGATAACGTTAACCAAAACGCGATTAACGTAACTATTCCAATCATAAAACCTCGACTTACAATTTTCCAAGCAAGTCCTCTTGCAAACACACTTTCCATTGGGTGACGCGGTTTTCGTTTCATAACATCATCTTCCGCTTGATCAAGTCCAAGCGCCATTGCAGGCAAACCATCAGTAACAAGGTTAATCCATAAAATTTGGATAGCTACTAAAGGTAGAGGCATTCCTAACATCATCGCAAATAACATGACTAAGATCTCACCAACATTGGAAGCAAGCATGTAACGAATAAACTTTCGAATGTTATCATAAATATTGCGGCCTTCTTTTATAGCAGCTTTTATCGTCGCAAAATTATCATCACTTAGTACAAGTGATGAAGCCTCTTTCGCTACATCTGTACCGGTAATTCCCATCGCAACCCCAATGTTTGCTGCTTTTATTGCAGGTGCATCATTCACCCCATCACCGGTCATCGCTACGATATGTCCTTTTGCTTGCAGTGCTTTTACGATCTTCAATTTATGTTCTGGAGAAACACGCGCATAAACGTAAATATTCTCGACAACTTCTTCTAAGTCTTTTACACTCATTTTAGCTAGCGTATTCCCATCCATAATCTTGCCATGATTCGGTAAGATTTGTAACTGTTTTGCAATTGCCTTAGCCGTGATTATGTGATCTCCAGTAATCATAATCGTTTTTATGCCTGCCTCACGACACTCTAAAATAGAATCTCTCAC
Source organism: Anaerobacillus sp. (assembly GCA_007118195.1). Lineage (GTDB taxonomy): Bacteria > Bacillota > Bacilli > Bacillales > Anaerobacillaceae > Anaerobacillus. The sequence continues at coordinate 4,159 of SKSA01000093.1, forward strand.
TTCCGGTCGAGGAGGGTCTATCATCCCTTGAAGACCGATAAAAGTTAAATTAGATTCAACCGATTCTTCTGATTTGTAGCTTGTGTTTCTACCGATTTCCTTGTAGGCAATTGCGATTGTACGTAACGCTTGTGATGCTAAACGATTAATA
>SKSA01000051.1 GCA_007118195.1 Anaerobacillus sp.
TAGAAGATAATCCGTTTGCTCCGGTGGACAAAGAAACAGAAAAAATCTATAGTTTATTTGCCGATTTAATTATTGATCAAGCAAAATTCCAATTCGAAAAAAGACAATTAACCGAGAAGATCGATCAGTCATTAGATAATGGTGATAAAGAAAGTTTCTTAAAATATAGTGAACAGTTAAAAAAGTTAAAGGCCCTTAAAAAATAAGGGCTTTTAACTTTTTTGTATGAAAAATAAGATTTTGACGACTGAGATTCTCGAACGAGCCTCTAAAATTCGATAGAAGTTGCTCCCGCGGTTACTTGTTGCAAAGCTGCACGATGATTTCTCTAAGATGTGTCTCATGATGTGATTGAGATTAGTAGCCTTACAGCGAAGTGAGAGAACTCAGTCGTCAATTTTCATGGTTGATGGTGACGAGTAAATCTTCATCTTGGTTTTGTATATAAAAGAAAGTAGACTGGGTGCACATACTAAGTAAAAGAGCTCTTATGAATGTTGCATGAGTCAATTATTTTGATGTTGAAAAATAATAGTATAAAATGAAAGATATATAAGGAAAATAAAGGAGGAAGACGATGAAGTGGCAAATAAAAGAAATTGATATTTATTTACAAGCAAAGGAGTACGTAGATACAGCGATAATTCCTTTAATCCCTATTTCGTGGGGAAATGATATTAAGTCGACGGTGCAAATGGGTGAATTTATTCATTTAATAAGTGATGAGTTAGAAAGACAATTTAAAGGAAGGGTTTTTCAATTTCCACCATATACATATTTAAAGACTGAAAAACTTGAAGAACGTTTGATAAAAATGAATGAATGGCACGAACATTTAAAAGATAGCGGTTTTCATCACATTATATATTTAACTTCTGACGTAGATTGGAAACAAATAGAAAGTGACTTGAATGATACTTTATTATGGGTGCCATCGATTCCTTTGGAGCACCTAGATCAAAAATATAAGGTGGAAACCCTATCAAACCAAATAAAACAAATGATCCCGATTTTAACGAATAAGTGGCAAAAAAATGAAAATGAAACCAATTAGATACTATTATATTTATTGACAGTGGTAATGTTATTAAAGTATCATTATGATGACCTAATATTATGTGTGTTACCTAGTCCTATTGGGCCTTAAAATAAAATGTAAGGAGGGGAATTACAGTGAGTGAAAAAGATCATAAAGTCTCAAGACGTCAATTTTTGAATTATTCGTTAACAGGTGTAGGTGGGTTTATGGCTGCTGGTATAACGCTACCTTTAGTAAGATTTGCTCTTGATCCTGCTTTAAAAGTAGGTGAAGAAACTGAAATGGTAGCTGTGGCGCAAGTAAACGAGTTAACCAATGAACCTAAACGCTTTGATTTTAAAGTTAACCAAGTGGATGCATGGTATGAGTCAGAAGTATCTCGATCGGCTTGGGTTTACGAAGAGGATGGTAAGATCGTTGCTTTATCACCGGTGTGTACACATTTAGGTTGTACTGTTGACTGGGATGCTAGCGGTGATCATCCGAACCGTTTCTTCTGTCCGTGTCATTACGGTGCTTTTGAAAAAGATGGAACAAACGTTGACCGTACTCCACCAACACAACCGTTATTTCTGTACGATCAAGAAGTGCGAAATGGAACACTTTATTTAGGAAGACCAAGACCACAAGTGTAAAGGAGGCGTAATAATTGTTAAACAAGCTGTATAATTGGGTAGATGAACGTTTAGATATTACGCCAATGTGGCGTGATATTGCTGATCATGAAGTTCCGGAGCATGTAAATCCAGCTCATCATTTTTCAGCATTCGTATATTGTTTTGGGGGTCTAACATTTTTTATTACGGTGATTCAAATTTTATCTGGTATGTTCTTAACGATGTACTACGTTCCAGATATTATTAATGCTTATCAATCCGTTTATTACTTACAAAACGAAGTGACATTTGGTGTAATTGTACGTGGAATGCATCATTGGGGAGCAAGTTTAGTCATTGTAATGATGTTCTTACATACGTTACGTGTTTTCTTTACTGGATCGTACAAAAAACCACGTGAGTTAAACTGGGTTGTAGGGGTACTTATTTTCTTTGTTATGTTAGGTTTGGGCTTTACAGGGTATTTATTACCTTGGGATATGAAAGCGTATTTTGCAACCGTTGTAGGTTTGCAAATTGCTGAATCTGCACCAATTATTGGGCCATTTGCTAAAACATTGTTAGCAGGCGGGGAGATTATTGGGGCACAAACGTTAACGAGATTTTTCGCTATCCATGTATTTTTCTTACCTGGGGCATTACTTGGCTTGTTAGGAGCTCATTTTGTAATGATCCGTAAACAAGGTATTTCTGGACCACTATAAAAATGAAACTACGCTATCATAGAAGATAAAGGAGGGAAAACAATGCATCGTGGCAAAGGAATGAAATTTGTAGGTGATTCCCGTATTCCGGCAGAAAGAAAGCCGAACATTCCTAAAGACTATTCCGAATACCCTGGGAAAACAGAAGCATTTTGGCCGAACTTCTTATTAAAAGAATGGATGGTAGGTGCAGTTTTCTTAGTTGGTTATTTAATCTTAACAGTTGCTCATTACGCACCACTTGAACGTGTTGCTGACCCAACTGATGCAGGTTATATTCCATTACCGGATTGGTACTTCTTATTTTTATACCAATTATTAAAATATGAATTTGCTGCAGGAGATTACACAGTGATCGGTGCGGTAGTAATACCAGGTATTGCTTTTGGGGCACTATTACTTGCTCCATGGTTAGATCGTGGCCCAGAGCGTCGCCCGATTAAAAGACCAATTGCTAGTGGTTTAATGTTACTAGCGATTGCTTCGATTTTTTGGTTAACTTGGGAGTCAGTTTCTCAACATGATTGGGAAGCTGCTGCACAACAAGGTGCGATTGTAGAAGAAGTTCAAATTGATACCGATCATCTAGGTTATGAAATATGGTTAACTCAAGGGTCCTGTATCGGTTGTCATGGTGATAATATGGCCGGGATCCCTGGTGTAGGTCCAGCAGTGTTTGAGAGTGATTATACTAAAGAAGAAATTATTGACATTATTATACATGGTGTCGGTGATAACATGCCTGCTGGATTATTTACAGGAACTGATGAAGAGTTAGAAATTTTAGCAGAATTTATTGCTGCTGATGGAAATCCGGAATAAATCTATTCGAAAAAGCTGACAATTGTCAGCTTTTTTTTGAAAGGTAATAATGATAAACTATTTAGGGGCATAAACAGTTTCTTTTTTTAAAATGTAAGAAAAAATAAATTTTTAACTCAGAAAGGTGTTTAGATCCGAGCGCTAGCTGCTGATCTTGCGGTTACTTGTCGCCTGGAGCTAGGGTGGTAACATTACGCCGTTGCCCTCAGAACGTGGGTAACACTTAGGTGGATTTTGGCGCTCTGCGCTTTTCTTATAAAGGGTAGGAGAATAAAATGTTAAATACGTTAATTTCTTTATTAGGTCAACGAAAGGTCCTTTTTATTTTATTAGTAGTAAATTTTATTGGAACAATTTATGGATATTGGTGGTACAAAGAACAATTAGCAATTACACCAGCACATTTTTATATCTTTGTTCCTGATAGTCCTACAGCTAGTTTGTTTTTTGTATTTGTATTAATCATGTTCTTATTTAAAAAAAATTGGCCGCTTATGGAAGCTTTTGCCGCTGTAACGTTAATTAAATATGGAGTTTGGGCAGTGTCAATGAACATAGCAGCAGGTGCAGCGGGAGCAACTTTAACGTGGGAAAACTATATGTTAATTGGCTCACATTTAGGTATGGCTGTTCAAGCGCTTTTATTTGCCCCTTATTTCCGGATCAAGTTGTGGCACTTAGTGGTTGTTTCGATTTGGACATTACATAATGATGTGATCGACTATGTTTTTTTCATGCACCCTTGGGTTTCAAGAAGTTTGACGGATTACATACCGCATATAGGTTACTTTACATTTTGGTTAAGCATTGCTTCAATTTTACTTGTGTATTACTTTGCGGTAAGAAAAGACCGTTTAAAGCTTCATTTGTGACTAGTTGGTTAGTTGGATAGTTAGTTGGATAGGTCGCACACGCCTGACTATTACATGTTAAGACGGTGACAATTAATCGTCATGAACGTTTGTATGAAAAAAAGGCTGATGATTTCGTGAACGAGCGTCTGAGATTCGTTAGAAGGTCACTGTGAAGTGAAGGAAATCGTCCGCCTTTTACATGCCAGATGGTGACGTTGCTACGTCATGACGGTTTTGTATGAAAAA
>SKSA01000225.1 GCA_007118195.1 Anaerobacillus sp.
AAAAAACGGCCTTATAAAAGACCGTTTATAATCCCCAGTATGTCATCGTATCAATTACCCCGATAATTATAATGATTACACCAGCTGTTCGCTGGACGATTAAACCAATTTTTCTTCCTTTTTTCATGAACTTTCCACTTAATCCGAAATACCAAATAAGGAATACAGTAATAATTAAAGGAATAGATGTACCAATCGCAAAGATACTAGGCAACACTGCCCCGTATGGCACTGCTAAAGCCATCGGCATTAATACAATAAAAAACAAAATAAACATCGTCGGACAAAAACCGAGTGAAAAACTTAATCCTAATAAAAATGAACCTACTTTACCTCGTTTTTCAGATTTACTTTTCCACAATGATACTGTCCATCGCATCGTAAACAATCCAACTAAGTATAAACCCATTAAAATTAAAATTGGACCTAATATTTTTCTAATCCAAGGGAAATATTCAATTAATTGTTGTTGAAATTCAGTTCCTAATATCCAAACGATGAGGCCTAGACCCGAAAATGCGACAATTTTTCCTAAAATAAAAAAAACCGTTTCAGACCAAGCTGCTTTTTTTTGCAACGAATGATTACCGAATAATGTGATCGCACTCATATTTCCAGTAAACTGACATGGGGCAAGTGAACCGACAATTCCGAGTAGTAATGCCGAAATTATTGGTATATGTTCTGTTCCATAAGCTGCGTTCATGAACGGTTCTCTAAAAAAATAAGTAATCTGCTCCAAAAGTTGATACAATACTCTTCACCTACTTTAAAATCGTATGATTTCATTGTTTCATAGATTATCTAATAATAAAATAGAGAAAGTATGAAGAAAAAGTGGAGAATTATGTATACTTATATGTTCAGCCTATTCTAACAAAACTTTGCATTTTTAATTGGTATTTATTAAGTTATGATAAACAACATTTTATGCTAGGAGGAATAACTTTGAAAATTTTACTTTTAGGAGCGACCGGACGGGTAGGACAAGAAGTATTAAAGCTTGCGCTAAATGACGGACACTACGTAACGGCATTTGTGCGCGACCCAAAGAAACTAAGCGAAAAAAACGATAACTTATCTATCTTTGTTGGAAATGCTCTTAATAAAGAAAATATCCTAACCGCGATTCCAAACCATGATATCGTCATTAGTGCAATGGGGACAGATGGGAAAGAAACTCTATCTGAAAGTATGCCTTATATTATTGAGGCCATGGAAAACAATAAAGTCAAACGGATCATCACTGTAGGGACAGCCGGAATCTCAAAAAGTCGGGTTTCTCCTCCACTGTATCGATATCAGTCATCAGAAACAAAAAGGAGAAGTTCACGAGCAACAAGAGCCGCTGAAGACCACCGTAAAGCTTACGAATTATTAGCTAATTCTCGTTTAAATTGGACAGTTGTCTGCCCGACCTATTTACCTGACGGTGAAAAGCTCGGCGTGTACCGTTATGAAAAAGACTATTTACCAATGGATGGTCTGAGTATTTCCGTGTCTGATACAGCAGATTTTACATATAAACAAGCTAATTCAAATGAGTTTATCTATAGTCGCGTTGGCTTATCCTATTAAATTTTGGTCTATCTTATCATTGGCGGACGTCAGATCCGTTGTTTGGGGTCTGACTCCGTTGGTGGCAGTTTAAGTATTTCTTTACGGTAAAAAAAATAAACAAGCACAATTTCCCCACATGACGGAAACTGTGCTATGTTCATCAATTCTTTTTACACTCTCTTAAGTTTAGAACTAAGTAAATCGGCAACCAAAACATAGCGCTGTTTTGCTGGACCGATATATGTAAATGGATAACATGTACTTAGCGTTAGTGTTGCTTTACGCTTCGGGACGATGACGGTGGAATCATCCGCTTCAACAATTCTCGTCTTCCTTACCTTATATGTATACACCACGCCATCATTCTCAATTTTTAAAATATCCCCCTTTTCCACTTCACCTAACTTACGAAAAACAGTATCGCGATGACCAGTGAGAACCATGTTATTTTTTTCTCCTGGAAAAGCAGTACCGAGCACATGTCCAACCCCTTTTTTGAGTTCTTGATCCGATGAACCACGGAAAATTGGTATGGCAATATTAAGTTTCGGAATCATAAGCTTCCCCATCTCTTTTCCAACTCCAGCAGGTATTGAAACAGAGACGGTCTTCGTTGGAACAATCTGTTGGCGTGTTTCTACTGCATCTTTTCCATCGATTACTTCCTCGATTTTAACTTCTTCTACTTCAACGGCATTTTTCCCTTGGTAAAGAAGTGTCACATTTAACGTCAAGACAAAAATGCCGAACAATATCAATAATATACTTAGAAATAGAAGACCGAGTTTTCCACTTTTATTGGTCGTAATCAAGCGTTAACTCTCCTTTTAACGAGTACAAGAATCGCAATACCACTGATAATTAAAAACAGACTAAATAATATATTAGACAAATAGTGAGCTGCAGTTACTGGTAGTTTTGCCGTTTGTAACATTCCATGATACTCATCCGCTAGAGAAGCAACTTCAACAATATGTTCTAAAGATTCATACATTAAATGCGAATCGAACATCTCTTCACTAAAAGCTAATGTAGCTAGTAGTTCACCTTCATAATTGTGTAAAAACATTAGTAAGTTATATCCATCAAACGATTGTTTTTCTATTAAATCATTTAACTCGACTTCAATTTTCTCATCATCTTTTTCAAGGAAAAATGATGCATCTATTTGGAGCGCCTCAAACATATCATTCCAAAGAGAAAGAAGCGACTCTTCTTCTTCCGTAGATAATTGATCGGCTCCTCTTAAATAGTTTACTGCGTCAAGAGACATCGTTAGTTCATTGAGATTTTCTTTTCTCGATTCATCTTCAAGACTTCTGAAATGGTCAAAAAGTGTTTGAATTTCATCCTCAGTAAGAGCAAATAATGAGAGAAAATCATTAACGACGATAAAATCTTCTTGATAGTTTAAAAAGAATTCAACGTCTAAATTTAAGTCTTCAATAAACTGATAATCATCAATCGTTTCTCCAAATTCGGCCAGCAATGTTTGCAGATCATTTTGATCAATGTTATATTCGGATAACAAACCATTTAAGTTTTCACTCGTTATTGGTGTACCTAAAAAGTCTCGAAGCTCTGTGATCGAATCAAACTCCTCTAAAGATACCTCATGAAACTGTAAATAATCCATTAATTCATCAGATGTCCAATTAATTTCAATTAAAAATTGCTGTAACTCCACTTCAGCCACTTGTGCACTCGCTTCACCACCACTATATATGGACGAACATATGATGAAAGAAACAAATAAAAATAATAAAACACTACGCTTCATTATTTAACCTCCTAAACGTGAGATTAGAAAAAATTGGCCTCTCGCACATAACCGCGCGCCTAAGTTTTTCTTACTATCAACACTTACTTCTATTTCCTTGATATTGATAGAAAAACTTGGATTTTCTCAGGACCAACATTTTCATTTAAACAAAGGTAGTGTTTGTGTTTTTTTGAAAAATATACCAATCTACATTTAAAATTGTAACGTTCTTTTACGATCTTTTTTATCGACAATTTCTAGTAAGTCTCCATAATTGTTTTTGCCACGGTCTTTAATGAGTCTTAATAATTCACAAAACAAGTGCGCTGTAGTTAGAGCATCACCAATCGCTGAATGCCTTCGATAAATATTGGTGCTAAAAGTTCTCGCATAATGTTCTAAGTCACGCATATCCCATGAGGGGTTTAAAAAACCGATTAAATCTAACGTATCGAAACTAAGCGGTTCCTCAAATGTATGCTTCCTACGACCTAACTCCTTTTTTAACACCATTAAGTCAAAACTAACATAATGTCCAACAAACCCATCACTTCCACACATCTCAATAAAAGAGAAAAAACTTTCAATGGCCTCTAAACCTTCGGGAGAATCTGTAACCATTTCATTGCTAATTCCCGTAAGTTCGATAATTTCATCTGGTATCTTACGACTCGGATTTACAAAAGTTTGAAACGTTTGATCAGTTACCGTTAAGTTCTCAACATGAACAGCACCGATCTCAATTAAGCGGTCACTTGCTCCAATTGCAAACCCTGTTGTTTCTGTATCAAAAACCGTAAAAGCTATTTGTTCTAAGGGTGTATTTAGTGGCGGTTGTCGATCGAATTCATACGTCATTTTCGTTTTTTTCCAAAACATTCCCCTTCACTCCCCTTTAGAATGATTAACAAAACCATCATGACGATTATCGTCGCCTTTATGAATGAAAAATGTC
>SKSA01000368.1 GCA_007118195.1 Anaerobacillus sp.
ATTAAATGTTTTTCTACTTTTTCTAGTGTTTCCTTCAGATTTAGGTTTTGACTTCCTTCAATTTCTTTTTCAAGGTCCCAATATTCGCTTCCGACAGACTCTTTTATCGACTGACGAAATGCAAAAGGAAGGTGCTCTGGATAGATTACTGTATCGTCCATGGTAAGGACGATACGTTCAATAAAATTTTCTAATTCACGAACATTCCCTGGCCATTCATAATTAGTTAAAACTTCATAAGTAGAAGGGTGAAATTTCTTTGATGTGTCATACTTTTCGTTCATCAATTTGAGGTAATGCTGGATAATGATTGGGATATCTTCTTTACGTTCCGTTAACGCAGGAATATGTAAGGGGATGACGTTTAAACGATAATATAAATCAAGTCTAAATTTCCCTTCATCAACCATTTTCCCTAAGTCTTGATTTGTAGCGGTAATCAGGCGAAAGTTAACTTGGCGTTCATTCTTACCGCCAATGCGCATAATTCTTTTTTCTTGTAGTACTTTCAGTAATTTAACTTGAATGGCAAGAGGTAACTCACCAATTTCGTCTAAAAATAATGTGCCGTTATCCGCTCGTTCGATTAATCCTTGCTTCCCTGTTTTGTGAGCTCCAGTAAAGGACCCAGGTTCATATCCAAACATTTCAGATTCAAATAACGTTTCTGGGATTGTACTGCAATTGACTTCAATAAAGGGTTCTTTCTTTCGATAACTTTGATCATGAACCGCTCTAGCGATTGTACTTTTTCCTACGCCAGAGGCACCTAAAAGGAGGATCGTTGCATCGGTTTTTGACACTCGATTTATGGTTTTAAAAATTTCCTGCATACTTGGACTTCGAAATAAAAAAGAATTTTGGCCAAAATTTTTCTCGCGTAACTCCTCGACCTCAGCTTGATAACCTTTTATTTTTTGTTGCAATTGTTTGTATTGTTCTTGAAGATTCCAAATTTCTGTTTGGTCTTGACTAAAGCTGATCGCACGTATTAAACGACCAGTTGGATCAAAGACTGGAAAACCGGTAGACATAACAACCTTACCAGTTGTAGTATGTTGCATCACACGAACCGTTTTCTTTTCTTTTAGTACTAAGGCATTGATGGAAGGGGAGAGTACACCTTCTTCCTCAAATTCATAAACCGATTTTCCAATATATGAATCAGCTTCAAGTCCATACATCATCCAATGATTCGGGTTAGATCGTAAAATAATGCCATTTTCATCTGTAATAGTAATGTTGTTATTGGAAGTCTCGATGATTTTGTTTAATTCTATTTCTATTGTATTACTACTCATGAATACTCCTCCTTTAAAATTATTTAATTTAAATATAAATCAAAATTTATAAAATAATCAATAATTAAATCAAATTTTACTTATTTTGATTAAAATTTAAATCAACAAAAACAAAATGATTATAAAGATAAGCGATTCCAAGATATTTTAAATTGGCATGCTTTTTGCATTTATTATTTTAAGTTGATAAAAAAGGAGATGCTCATGATGGGAGATTATATTAGGGAACTAGAGGAACTTGATAAAAAACACTTTTTACATCCGACTTCACCAATTCAGCAACAACAGCAGCAAGGGCCAGCGTTTATTTTTACAAAAGGTGAAGGAATATACCTTGAAGACATAAAAGGAAATAAGGTTATTGATGGGATGTCTTCGTTATGGAACGTAAATGTCGGTCATGGTAGAGAGGAATTAGGGTATGCTGCCATGGAACAAATGTCAAAGTTAGCTTTTAGCTCATGTTTTGCCACTTATAGTAATGTACCTGCTATTAAATTAGCTGAAAAGCTTTCACAGATCACTCCCGGAGATTTGACAGCCACATTTTTTACATCAGGGGGATCAGAATCAAATGATACAGCCTATAAATTAGCTCGACATTATTGGATTTTAAAAGGAGAGCCAAATCGAAAAAAAATTATTTCACGAACAAAGTCTTACCATGGCGTAGCGATGGGGGCGACAAGTGCAACTGGGCTCAAGCCGTTTCGCGATTTTACGAATTCGTTAGCTCCTGATTTTCATTATGTAGACAATTTTTCATCAGATTCTTTGCGCGAATTGATTGAATTAGAAGGTCCGGAAACGATTGCTGCTTTTATTGCTGAGCCTGTACAAGGTGCTGGGGGAGTTCATATTGCACCTGAGAATTACTTTAAAGAGGTTAGGAAGATTTGTAATGATTACGGTATTTTATTTATTACAGATGAAGTGATTACTGGCTTCGGTCGAACAGGAAAATATTTTGGTATCGAGCACTATGGAGTAACTCCTGATATGATGTGCATTGCCAAAGGGATGACAAGTGGATATGCGCAACTTGGAGGAGTCGTTATTTCTGAACGATTGCATAAAGACTTTATTGATTTATCGACGGGTACACTTTTGCACGGTTATACGTATAGTGGACACCCGATGGCTTGCAGTGTCGCTTTAAAAAATCTGGAGATCATCGAAAGAGAAAATATGATCGACAATGCAGAGCAGATGGGGAAAGAAATGTTAGATGGCTTTAAACAGATCCAACAAAATCTAAATATCGTGGGCGAGGTAAGAGCACTTGGTTTAATGGGTGCAGTAGAAATTGTAAAAGACCAACAAACGAACGAGAGGTTTTCCAACCCACTAGCTCCGATGATTGTAGGGGAAGCAGCTAAAAGAGGTCTCGTTTGTAGATCTGTTGTTTTTGATGGGCAAGATACCCTAGTGTTCGCCCCACCATTAACCATAAATAAGGAACAGATTGATGAGATGATATCTATTTTAGAAAAAGCTATTCAAACTGTTGAAAATAGTGTCAAGGAAACATTATAGAAGAGTTTTCTTAAAAGCATAGTGATAATAAAAAATAAAGTTAGGGGAGATTTCAGATGATCATTGGTGTACCAAAGGAAATAAAAAATAATGAAAATAGAGTAGGCTTAACACCAGCGGCTGTAGTTGCATTTAAAAAGGAAGGACACGTAGTTTGGGTAGAGGAGAACGCAGGAGTAGGTAGTGGGTTTACTAATGAAGATTATAAAGGGGCAGGAGCAACGATTGTCCCATCAGCAGCTGAAGCCTGGGAAGCTGATATGGTAGTCAAAGTTAAAGAGCCTTTGCAAGAGGAATATCAATTTTTCCGTGAAGGACTGATCCTTTATACTTACCTACACCTTGCTGCTGAGCCTGGATTGACAAAAGCATTAATAGAAAAGAAAGTAGTAGCCATTGCTTATGAAACGATCCAGTTAGAAAATGGTGCCTTGCCGTTACTTACACCAATGAGTGAAGTAGCTGGAAGAATGTCCGTGCAGATGGGTGTTCAATTTTTAGAGAAACCAAAAGGAGGCAAAGGTGTATTATTAGGGGGCGTACCAGGTGTCGCACCTGCAAAGGTAGTAATTATTGGTGGGGGCATCGTGGGAACAAATGCCGCAAAAATGGCCATAGGTCTGGGAGCGGACGTTACGATCATCGACTTAAATATAGAGAGACTCCGACAGTTAGACGATATTTTTCAAGGACGTCTGCATACATTGGCATCCAACCCATATAACATTTCTGAAGCTGTAAAAAATGCTGATTTAGTAGTTGGCGCAGTTCTTATCCCAGGTGCGCGTGCACCAAAGCTAGTCACAGAAGAAATGATCAATGAGATGGACGAAGGTTCAGTAGTGGTAGATGTTGCAATTGACCAAGGGGGCTCGATTGAAACGATTGATCGAATTACAACTCACAGCAATCCTACGTACGTCAAGCATGGTATCGTTCATTATGCCGTAGCTAATATGCCAGGTGCTGTACCGCGAACGTCGACACTTGCTCTTACAAATGTGACCGTTCCTTATGGAATTCAAATTGCAAACAAAGGATATAGGCAAGCAGCTTTAGATAATAAGGCATTAGCAAAAGGGATAAATGTGATTAATGGAAGTGTTTCATACAAAGCTGTTTCTGATGCACATGGATATTCGTATAAATCAATTGATGAAGTGTTAGAAGATGAGATGAATGTAATGATGTAACAAACTTGAATTCTACTAAAATCTAAGGGGCTGTCCAAAAACAAAGTGTCAGACACCGTTAGGTACCAAAATATAGATGGATGTTAAATCTATCCATCTATATTTAGTAGTAACGTGTGGTGTCAGACACTTTTAGGACACCCCTTTAGATTTATAAATGAGGTGAAAATGATGAAAATATTAAAAATAGATATGAGTCATTTAACTGTAACCGAAGCAGATGCAAAGAAATATAAACGTTTGGGCG
>SKSA01000145.1 GCA_007118195.1 Anaerobacillus sp.
CTAATATGTAAAAGAACGAGCAATTTCCTTCTCTTCGCTGTAAACTTCTAGCGAATTTTAGAGGCTCGTTCAGGAAATCACTCGTTCTTTTTTCATACAAAACTTCATAAGGTTGTAATTTCATTATTTAAAATGTAAAAGTCGGGCGATTTCCTTATCAACTAACTAACCAACAAAAAAAGCTAATTCAAGATCCACGTAACGTGGCACTTAAATTAGCTTATCAAAATTATTTTTTGGCTACTTGTTGAACGATTGCAATGACGAGTTCTGCCGTTTTTTCTAATTCTTCAATTGGCATCCGTTCATTCGTTGTGTGTATTTCTTCATAACCAACAGCTAAATTAACGGTAGGAATTCCGTGACCAGCAATGATGTTAGCATCACTACCACCACCACTTGTTTTTAACTCAGGAGTACGTCCAATTACAGTAATCGCCTGTTTCGCTACTTCAACGAGGTGATCTCCATCCGCATGCTTAAAACCTGGGTACATTACGTCAATATCAACTTCAGCGTTCCCACCCATGTCTTTCGCTACTGTTTCAAAAGCTTCTTTCATTTTCGCTACTTGTGCTTCCATTTTTTCCGGTACAAGTGAACGTGCTTCTGCTAAAATATCAACACGGTCACAAACGATATTCGTTTGACTTCCTCCTGCAAAGCGTCCGATATTTGCTGTCGTTTCATGATCAATCCGTCCTAAAGGCATCTTTGCAATCGATTTTGCTGCAATCGTAATTGCAGAAACTCCCTTTTCCGGAGCAACACCTGCATGGGCAGTTTTTCCAAAAATTTTCGCTATTACCTTTGCTTGTGTTGGGGCAGCGATAATAATATTACCTACCTTCCCATCACTGTCTAAAGCATAACCATATTTTGCTTGCAGCATTGCTGGATCTAATTCTTTTGCTCCTTTTAAACCCGATTCCTCACCAACCGTAATAACAAACTGGACGGTCCCGTGGTTGACATCTTCTTCTTTTAACACTTTAATTGCTTCAAGCATTGCTGCAATTCCCGTTTTATCATCGGCCCCTAAAATTGTCGTTCCGTCTGTTTTAATATAGCCATCTTCTTGAACAGGTTTTACCCCATTTCCAGGAACAACCGTATCCATATGGGCTGTAAAATAAATGGTATCGACATCCGTTTCATTACCTATTAATGTGCAAATTAAATTACCCGCACCGTGGCCAGATTTTTCAGTTGTGTCATCTTCAATAACTTCAACCCCTAGTGCAGTAAACTTCTCTTTTAATACGTCAGCAATTTGTCTTTCATATTTTGTTTCAGAATCGATTTGTACTAACTCTAAAAATTCACTTACTAAACGTTCTTTGTTTACCATATGTAAATGCCTCCATTTAAACCTTTTTTTCTCTTCGTATTTTATTTTAACACTGAAATTGTGCTCGGTAAAATTCTGTCTTTGCTATTTCTTTTCACAAAACTCATATAAAACTCCACTAGCAGATTTTGGGTGTAAAAAGGCGACAAGGGCACCTGCTGCTCCTGGAACAGGGGAATCATGAATTAAGCGAACTCCATTGTTCTTCAATTCGTTTAGACGCTCATTAATGTTATCAACAGCTAATGCAACATGATGAATTCCTTCGCCTTTTTTTTCAATAAACTGAGCAATAGGACTTTCTTCACTTATTGGTTCTAATAGCTCTAATTTCGCTTCGCCTATAGTCAAAAAGGCGACACGCACCTTCTGAGTTGGTACCTCTTCAATACCTTTAAGTTCTAGTTTTAAACTTTCCACATAAAACGGCAATACTTCATCAATTGATTTAACTGCGATACCGATATGTTCAATTTTTTTAGGGACGGATACTTTTTCCTTGGATACTTGTGACAATAAACCCTCTAACGTTTCTTTATTCCAATCAGGGTCTACCTTTAGCATTTCTTTTGTTGCCTCGATCCAGCGATTAATAACTACTTCTTTTTTCATTATACTCCCCCCATTTTTCTGATTTTTTTTATAATTCTCTATAATGAGCCTAAATTCCTTCTTAACCATAAAATGAAATAAAACGTTTTGCTTACAAGGGTTGTATTATTTTATAAATCAAAGTAAAATATTATAGAGAAATTATTTGGGAGGTTTATAATTATGCCCCGAAAATACCGTAAGATTGTCGTTTATATTATGATTATTACGATGCTTCTAGGTACGCTCTTTACAGGAGCTGCAATGCTTTTCTAACCAATCAAATAAAAAGAAGGGGACTTATAAATGTCTGTCAACTAAGTAACTACTAAAAGCAAAGTGTTTTTCACTTTAGCTTTGCATTAGTAGTACTTGACTAACATTTTACTTTTAGTCGCCTTCTTTTTTATTTTGAGTCTTTTATACAGTGTTATTGATTTTCAAGCTTTTTTATCAGTTGTAATTCCTTACTGAATTGCTCCTTTTTGTTTTCCTATACTTTTAAAATCATGATCTGTTTCTGTAATATATACTTTTGTTCCTAGAGGTACTTTCGAAAATAACTCCTCAACTTCTTCGTTGTACATTCGTACACAACCCCCAGTAAGATACATACCAATCGAGTTCGGGTCGTTTGTTCCATGAATCCCATATATTCTCCCATCGGTTTCTTTGGCGTCAAAGCCAACCCACCTTGTCCCTAACGGATTTTCTTTGGCACCACCAATAATATCTTTCTTGCGATAGTAAGGGTCTATGGCCTTTACTATAATTGTAAATTCACCCTCTGGGGTCAAGACTTCTGTTTTTCCCGTCGCAACTTTATAAACTTTTTCTATTTGACCATTCACAATAAAAGCCATTTCATTATTTGATTTATTGATAATTAAGTAAGGGTCGCCAACTAAAGGATTTTCACCTAATGGCCAAATGGGGGAAATAACCAACATGAAAATCAATAAGATCTTCGGCGTCATTTTTATACCCTCCTAGTTTTTCACTTAGTTTGCGTAAACATTGAGTGCCTTATCCTTTTTATCTAGTTTCTTCTGTTCGGAAATGCCTCTTTATTATTAAATATTGCTCAATTTCTTTTACAAATGAAAATAACGCTGACCGGATCTCAAATTCATCACGTGACTTTGGTAACTCCATTTTTTTAAATTCGCCTTGAAGTTCGTTAAGTCGATCTAAAAAATCAATTGGACCTAAACCAGGTTGCACTCCTTTACTAAGTTCCTCTAAATACTCAGCTATTTTTTCACCTTGAATAACAGTATGATCTAACGATGAGATGAGTGGGATCATTCGTTCAATAATATCAAACTGCTTTTCCCTCATTTTAAAATAGTGGTAGTATTGATCGTCATAGCGTAATAAATGATTTTCAACATTTTGTAGGGCAATATCTTTCCCCTTTTTTAAAAGGTTAGCTGTTTCTGTAATTTCCTTACCATCCCATCCATTGTCACCATCTTTTAAATAAATCGCAAACTGTTGAAAGATTTTTCTGAAATTACCTTCAATATCCGTTTTGATTCCTTCAAGAGTCTTCTCAACACTGGGCATATATACATTCATTAATAACGCTATGCCAATCCCAATGATAATAAGTGCAAACTCATTTAACATAATTGCTACTGATACTTCACTTAAAGCATATAGGTGCAAAATGATGACGGAGCTAGTGGCAATACCTTCTTGAGCTTTTAGGACAACAACCGTTGGAATAAATGCAATGATTATTAATGCCACTGCTAATGGGGTATAACCGATTATTTCAAAGATAATTGCTGCATACCCCATCCCAATTGTACAAGCTAGAAAACGTTGCCAAGAAATATGTACAGATCGACGTCTCGTTTTTTGAACACATAATATTGTAATAATTCCTGCTGATGCGTAAAAAGTTAAACCGATACTCTGTGCGATCGCTATCGCCAAAGCAGCACCTACGGCAGTTTTTAATGTCCGGTACCCTATTTTAAACATAGTATTTCCTTTCAGATTTTTGTCTTTTTTCTATTTTACATTAGTCACCATTCACTTTAAAACTAGTATGTATATTCGTCCGCTTTTTTTACCATATCAAAAAGGGTAACATTGCGTCACCCTTATACTAGTATTATGAAATTCATTAATCTATAAAATTTTATCCAAAAACGCTTTTGCTCGTTCTGTTTTAGGGTTTGAGAAAAATTCTACTGGTGGTGTATCCTCAAGCAGTCTACCTTCCTCTAAAAAGAATACTCGATCTGCTACTTCTCTTGCAAAGCCCATTTCATGGGTAACAATGGCCATTGTCATACCACTTTGAGCGAGTGATTTCATTACATCTAAAACTTCTTTTACCATTTCTGGGTCAAGAGCAGAGGTCGGCTCATCAAAAAGCATAATTTCTGGTTCCATCGCTAGTGCTCTAGCAATAGCTACACGTTGCTTTTGGCCACCAGAAAGGCGAACTGGATACTCGTTTGCTTTGTCTTCTAGACCTACCTTCTTTAACAGTTCCATGGCTTTTTGTTTTGCTTCTGCTTCTTTTAATCCTTTTACTTTCATAGGTGCATAAGTAATGTTTCCTAACGTATCCATATGTGGAAATAGGTGAAAGTGTTGGAAAACCATCCCGATTTTTTGGCGAACTTTCATTATATTTATTTTCGGATTTGTAATCTCATCTTCACCGATCCATACTTGTCCGGAAGTAGGGACTTCTAATAAATTTAAACAACGTAAAAACGTTGATTTCCCTGAACCAGATGGACCAATGATAGCAACGACATCACCTTTAGCGATATCAGTACTAATATCTTTTAATACTTCTAATTTGCCAAACGATTTATAAAGATTTCTTATTTTAATCACTACGTCTCATTCTCCTTTCGAGTAATCTACCTAAGAGAGTGAGTGCCATAACCATTATATAATATAATATTGCGGCAAACATTAAAGGCTCAAAAGCTATATATCTTTCTGCAGAAACAATTTGTGCCCTTCTCATAATATCTAATACCCCAATTGTAGAAATAATTGCTGATTCCTTTGTTAAAGTAATAAATTCATTGACAAGTGCAGGTAAAATATTTTTGATTGCTTGAGGTAAAATGATATTTATTAACATCGGTCGATACGGTACACCTAGTGCTTCTGCCGCTTCCCTTTGTCCTTTATCTACCGCTTGAATTCCAGCACGAATAATTTCTGAAACATAGGCTGCTGAATTTAAGCCAAAAGTTAACACAGCTGCTGCATAGGCAGAAATATCAATGCCTGTTAGCTGTGGTGTTGCAAAATAAATTAAAAATAGTTGTAAAATTAGCGGTGTTCCTCGAAAAATTGACGTATAAGCATCTGCAAACCATCTTAATATAGCTAACTTTCCAATTTTAAAAATGGAAAGAATTGTCCCTAAAATAAATCCAAATATAAGTGAAACACTAACAATTTGTAACGTGACCCATATCCCTTTTAGTATAAAAGGGATAGAAGGCACGATTTGGGAAAAATCCAAATTCATGCCTATCTCATTCCTCTCTTAAATTATTTATTCCTCTTCAGGATAGAACCACTTCATGATAAGTCGGTCCATTTCACCGTTTTCAAACATTTCTTGGAGAACCTCGTTAAACTGATCTTTTAGTTCGCTACCTTTTGGAAATGCAATTGCCGAACCTGCTTCACTTTCTTCTTCAATAATGAATGCATCTAAGTCATTATTTGCATTTAAATGTCCTTCGGCAACTTTATCTTCAATAATTGCTCCATCGATACGGTTTGATTTAAGCTCTTGAATTAAATCTGTAATTCTGTTACGTTCTACTACTTCTAAGCCTTCAACTTCGTCAGCAATTTCATTCGCAAGACCAACTTGAATTGAACCTAATTGAACTCCTAGCTTTTTACCAGCTAAATCCTCTAAAGTTTCTATGTCACTGTCCGCTTTAGTCACAATCATTTGCTGGGCAACATAATAAATTTCAGAGAAATCAACGTTTTCTAAACGCTCTGGTGTCGGAGTCATTCCCGCCAAGACAAAATCAACACGATTATTCGTTAATGCTGGAACCAATCCACCAAAGTCCATATCCCTTACTTCTAATTCAAAGCCTAAACGATCGGCAATATAATTTGCGATATCAATGTCAAAACCGATAATTTCTTCACTTACAGCAGTATCAATGTATTCATATGGTGGGTAATCAGCAGAAGTTCCCATTACTAATGTTACTTTCTCTACAGGAGCTTCACCACCAGTACCTTGTTCAGTTTCTGTTTCGTTATCAGCTGTACCACATGCAGCTAATAAGCCAAGCGATAATACACATGATAATGCGAATGATAATATTTTGTTTTTCTTTTTCATTTTAGTATACCCCCAAGTATTTTTCTTTAAATAATTTATTTTTCCTTAATGATTATTCATCTTAATGTATAATAACACGATATCAACAAATGTCAATACATTTTATGATTGATGAATACAAAAAGAGTGTCAGCCACCTTAAGAACTATAAAAGCAGAGGATTATTCTTTCTGCTAAAGATAGTAACTATGAGGTAGACTGACACTAATCGCTTCTCTTATTAAATTTACATTAGGCTATACTTTCCTCTTTTGTTAAATCTTCTTTATCCTTTTGAATAAACTTCTGATATAAAATTGCAACAATAATGATTGAGGCAGCAATCGCATCAAATAATAGGTTTGCATTAATTAAGCATAAAGATGCAGCCACTAGTAAAATTCTTACAATAATACCAGCTTCTTTTTTAGCAAACCAGCCTTGAACGGCTGCAGCAAGGAAATAAATCCCGATCGCCGCTGTAACAACAGCAAGTGCAATTCCACCACCACTTCCATCCATCATTAATTGCGGTGAAAAATAAAACATATATGGCACTACAAATGCGGCAATACCTAATTTAAACGCCGTAACCCCGGTCTTAAATGGATCAGTTCCTGCTACACCAGCTGCCGCATAAGCTGCTAACGCTACCGGTGGAGTAATCGCTGACATTACTGCGAAGTAAAACACAAACATGTGGGCTGTTAATAACGGTATTCCGATCGAAACAAGTCCTGGTGCTACAACAGACGCTGCTACTGCATACGCTGCTGTTGTAGGCATTCCCATTCCTAATATAATTGAGATACCCATTGCAAAGATTAACGCTAAAAGCATATTCGTATCTGCGACACCTAATAACATCGAACTAAAGCGCTGACCTACTCCAGTTAAGGCGATTACACCCACGATAACCCCAGCTGTCGCACAGACCGCTAAAAGTTGGATCGTATTCTTCATCCCTAAAACGAGGGCTTCAATAACTTGTTTCGGCCCCATTTTATTATCTGGAGTAATCCAGCTAATAACTAAACAAGCTAATATGGCAACTGTACCAGAACGGATAACACTATATCCACTTAATAAACTTCCTATTAAAAGGATAATCGGGATAAATAAATACGCTTGCTTAAAAACTCCTTTTAAAGCAGGTAGCTCTTTACGTGGTAAGCCACGCATTCCGTTTTTAATTGCTTGAAAATCAACCATAAAGTAAACAGATAAGAAATATAGTAACGCAGGTATTGTAGCCGCAATAATAATTTCTGAATAGCGTATTCCGGTGATTTCAGCCATGATAAAAGCACCAGCACCCATAATTGGCACCATAATTTGACCACCCGCGGATGCGGTCGCCTCAGTGGCCGCTGCAAACCTTCCTGAATAACCAACTCTTCTCATTAACGGAATTGTTAAAGACCCAGTTGCTACAGCATTCCCAGCTGATGTTCCGTTCATCATCCCCATTAATCCACTAGAAAGAACTGAAACTTTTGCAGGTCCACCACGCATTCCTCCTGCAAGTGAAAATGAGAAATCAATAAAATAACGTCCTACACCTGACATTTGTAAAAATGCTCCAAAGATTATAAATAGTAAAATGTATTTTGAAGAAACGTCTAACGTAACACCAAACACTCCATCTAAACCAAAGATATAAGTAACAAAGCGTTCCCAAGTATAACCTCGATGGTTTAAAATTCCTGGTAAGTGAGGTCCAAGAAAGGCATAAGCAATAAAAATACTTGCTAATATTGGTAAAGTCCAACCACTCGTTCTTCTCGTAATTTCAAATACGATGACTAATCCAAGTAACGCTACAAACGAATCCATTGGTGTTGGCATTACACCGAAACGGAAAAGTAACGTTGTTAAGTTCATGTAAATATATCCAGTAACAAATATGATAGATAAAATAAGTGCCCAATCAATGATCGATACTTTATTTGAACCTTTCTTCGAGCCCTTAAAAAGCATAAGCGCTAAAACTGCTCCAAACGCTAAGTGAATACTTCGGAACAACCACGGATCAATTGGATAAAAATTTAAAACGAATAGATGAAAAAGTGCACCCACTACTGCGATTACGACAAAAGCAATTTTTACAAAACCTGATAATTCTCTAGCAGTTGAAGCCACTTCAGCTTGCTGTTCCATTTCTTTTGCTTGCTCATCAGATAATACTGATTTTTTTTCTTCGTTTGTCATGTAAATCCCTCCTTGAGACAACTTCTTGTAGGTACTATGTTTTTTAAAATAATTGTTTTATATAATTAGTACCTAAATTGTTTACAGTATACTCTCCAACCTTATAAATAAAAATCATATTAAAAATAATGAATAAGGTCATCTTCTCTCAATTTTTTAAACAATTATTTTAAAAAACATGAATGAGGAAACTACGTACCTTAAATGGTTATGAAATGAAAGAGACTGACTGTCGTCAATCAAGCAAACAACCAGTCTCTTTTCGGTTTAAATTATCTTACTGAATCGGGAATACTAATTCCGATTTCATCATAATAACGGATCGCACCAGGGTGTAGAGGAACTACCGTATTATTTAAAATCGCTTCTGGAATTGCTTCAGTAGCAGCTCTTGCTGTAGAAACCATAAATTCATTGTTTTCATGGTATGCTTTCACAAGGTCATAAACAAATTGCTCATCAGCATCTTTGTGAACGATACCGAAGTTAAACATTGCAATTGTTTCAATGTCTTCTGAAATTTGCTCGTACGTTCCACCCGGAATAGTGAAACGGTCAAAATATGGAAGGTTTTCAATTACTTGATCTCGTTGTGCTCCAGAGATCCCAAATAAACTAACTTCTCTTTGTGCTAAAATTTCTTGTACTGCTGGAATTGGAACACCTGCAGCAAAACCAATAACATCTAGCTGACCATCCATTTGTTGGCTGACCATATCACTCGCACCAGCTTGAACTGGAGTTGCATCAACATCAAGTAAATTATGAATCATTGGTAAGTATGTTCCAGATGTACCACCAGATGGACCTACACCTACATTACGTTTACTACTAATATCATCAATTGAAGTAATACTTAAATCTGTTGACCACCAATGGAAAGGAGTAGTATACATCGGGAAAACAATTCTGACATCATCAAATTTTTGTCCACCTGTCCACTCACCTTCACCCTTAAATCCTTCATAAGCAGGGCCTAATGTTACTAAGCCGATATCTTGATCTTTATTTTGTACTAGTTGCATGTTATGAACTGGACCACCTGTTACTTCGACATTCGAAGTTATATTTAATTCTTTACTAAGTAATTCCCCAAGTCCAGAACCATAAATGTAATACAATCCACCTTGGGAAGCGGTTCCAATTACGACTGTACTTGGGTAGTCTGCAGAAGTCCCCTCATCTGCTGGTTGTGAATCTCCACCGTTAGTATCACCTGATCCTGCTGGTTCAGTACTGCCTCCAGTTTCTTCTCCACCACCACATGCTGCAGCAAACAATAATGAAACACCTGCTACCGCTGTGAAAAGAGCACGTTTAAACTTTTTCATTTTTTTATCCCCCTTTTAATATTTTTGTTATTTTCTAACTATTCAAATTATATATGATGTTTTAAAATTCGTCATAATTTGAACATAATGTTCTTTTTGTTCATTTTGGTCACAGCTAAGAAATGCTCAAAAACAAAGGAGTCACAAGACAAGTTGTTTATCTTGTGACTCCTTTGTTTTTAATTATCACGATCAATTTGGAGTTTTCTAATTTCCTCCATTAACTCCTTACCAATGGTCAACTCATACTCTTCATAAAGTCGTTTTAATTCTTTGCGCCATTGTACCTTTTCTTCTTCAGATAATTCATGAATTTCTGTTATACCACTACCTGCAATTCGTAAGAACATTTCTTTATTTAATTCTTTAGCATGTTCACGTAGCCATAAAGTTACTTCGTCCATCGCCTCTTGAATACTTTCCTGGTAAATTTCTGGGATGGTATTCCACAAGGTTGGATCCACTAATATTACATACCCTAAATAATTGTGATTACTAATTGTCATGTATTTTTGTTGTTTATAAAAGCCTTTAGAGTAAATATTAGAAAGGGTGTTTTCTTGACCGTCAACAATCCCATCTTGCAGGACATTATACACTTCATTAAACGGAAATGTAATTGCACGTGCTCCAATGGTTCTGTACGTTTTAAAAAGTGCTTCACTAGGCATTACTCGAAAAGATAACCCTTTAATATCTTCTGGATAAACAATCGGCCTTTCATTATTGGTTAATTGTTTAAATCCATTGTCCCAAAAAGCTATTCCTTTATAGCCTTTTGTTTCAATACTATTTAAAAGTATTTCTCCGACACGTCCATTAAAAGCTTGCTCTACCATTGCCTCATTATCAAATAAAAAAGGTAAATCCATTGCCACCCATTTTTTATCATGAAGTGTTACTTCAGAAAAAGCTGGTGCAATGATGTGTACATCACCTCTTTGTAATGCTTCAAATTCTTCTTGAGCGCTATAAAGCACACCATTCGGAAAAATTTGTACTTCTACCCAACCATTCGTTTTTTCTTTGACTAACTCAGCAAAATAAGCAGCAGCCAAGCCTTTTGGGGTATTTCTGGCAACAACGTGACTAAATTTCAATGTATACTTTTCGTGAAGACCAATTAATTCTTCATCAACAACCGTTGTCTCAGGTGAAGTTTGAAAACCAAAGCCAATATATACCGCTGTAATAATTCCTCCAAAAAGGAAAACAATAATTGAAAGTAACCCCTTCATGAGCGAACCTCAGTATTTTTCGATTTAATTAGACGATATAATTGTATAGGTCTTCCTATCGTTCCGTATGTTAACTCCATTTCTACCTTTCTTGCAGACTCTAAATAATTTAAATATCTACGCACAGTGACTCTCGCTAATCCAACTTCTGAACCGATCTCTTCAGCAGATTTTGGGCAATCAATACGCTCTAAATAATCTAAAATTTGTTTTAAAGTAATCGAATGTAGACCTTTAGGTAATTGCTCATGTTTACTTTGTTCTTTTTGCTGCATAACTTCATCGAGTTTATCTTGAGACATTTTGTCATTTCGCCGAAGTTTGTCATACATTTCCTTATATTGCTCTAATGCTTGCTTTAACCTTTCAAACGTAAACGGTTTTACAATATAGTCTACAACACCATATCTTAAAAGTTTTTTTACAGTTAACGTATCATTTGCAGCAGTAACAGCGATAATATCAACATCGAGTTGTTCTTGCCTGAGCTCTGAAATAGTTTTCAAACCATCTTCCTTTGGCATAAATATATCAAGTAAAACTAAATCTGGTTGAAGCTCTTTCACTTTCTTTCTGCCTTCTATGCCATTAGCTGCAATACCTACCACTTCGAAGTCCTTTACTTTTTCAACAAACATCCGATTTACCTCTTGTACCATGAGATCATCTTCAATTAATAATATACGTATTTGCTGTTCAGCTTTACTTGGCTGCTTCATATTTAGCCCCCACTTTCCTTTTCATTGGAATTTGCAGCGTAAAGTCCGTCCCTCGCTCCCTCTCACTTTTAATATCTATATTGCCTTCAACACGATCAATAATTGCTTTTATTAAAAAAAGACCAATTCCTCTACCTTCGTTTTCTTTTGTTGAAAAGCCTCTATGGAAAATCCTCTTTTCAATTGTATCGGGAATCCCTTCACCATTGTCACTCACTTTAATCGTTAAAAACTCTTCTCCTTCTTTAATTGAAAAAAGAATTTGTTTCATTTCTTCATTCCTATTAATTAAAGCTTCGATACTATTATCAAGTAAGTTTCCACAAATAATGACTAAATCATGAATCGTCGTTCCCTCAGGGTAATTAATAAAAATACTCTCATAATCAAAATTCAGCTTAATGCCTAATTCTTTGCAGCGACTATGCTTTCCTAAAAGCAATCCTGCCAAACTATCATCATGAATTTGCCTAGTTATTAGTGATGTAAGTTCAGAATGCTCTTCTGATAAATCAAAAATATAATCTAATGCTTTTTTTCCTTGATCCAATTGGATTAAACCCGCAATTGTATGAAGTTTATTAGAATATTCGTGGGTTTGAACTCGTAAGGCATCAACAAAAGCTTGCACACCTGTAAGCTCTTGGGCTAACCTAGTTACTTCAGTTTTATCTTGAAATATAGCTACGGCACCAATTGTTTTTCCTTGGAGCTTTATCGGAATACGATTACTTAAAATCGCCCTATCTTGTATAAAAAACTCTCGCTGTAACAAAGGTTTCCCTATATTTAATACCTCAGGAAGCCTCGTATCCGGAATAACATCTTGAATTCTCCGACCTACCAAATTACCTTTAGCGTTAACTATTTCTTTTGCTGCTTGGTTAATAACAGTAATCTTTTCATCCTGGTCAATCGCAATCACACCATCACGAATCGCATTAAATGTGGCTGTACGTTCGACTAGCACCCTTGCTAATTGATCTGGTTCGATGTGAAACGTTTGCTTTTTAATATGGTTTGCTAACAACCATGCTCCCCACATCCCAAAAATGGAAGCGATAACAAAAACACTAACCATAGAATTACCTATTTCAATCATAAGTTGTCTAAGTGTCGGTAATACGTTTCCGACAACAACTACACCTACTTGTTCACTATTCTCATTAATAATTGGAACAAACGAACGTACGGTATAACCACTTTCCCCCATTGCTTTTGATGTATAAATATGCTCCGAAAAAGCTGGATCTTCATCTCCACCATAAAAGGGTGTACCGATTCGTTCTTTAATCGGATGAGTTAACCTAATTCGCTCCATATTTAAAATAACAATATAGTCTGCATTATTAATGAACCTAATCTTTTCAGCGATCGGCTGTAATACCTCCGATGCATTTTCCCGATTAATTTCCTCTTGAACGGTCTTATACTGCGCCACCAATTGAGCAGTAATTAACGTAGTTTGTGAAAGTTCTTCTTCCTTTTTGTCCGCCATATAGCCTAAAAGAATAATTCCGCCAATTAATAAAGAGAAAACTACAATTCCTAAAGAAAGAAATGTAATTTTCCAACGTATCGGTAAATGTCTAAAACTATTCAAAAGTTGCCTCCATAATCAAAAACTTAGCTACCATCTCAGCTAAAGATTTTAATAATTTGATTTTTATGAAAAAACTTTATAGTTTTAATATAACATATTTTTTAATAATACAATTAAATAAGAAGGAAATAGTAATTAAAAAACTAAAACAAACAATTTTTAAAGAAGCATAAAATTTCAAGACAAAAAGACTTTAGGAGATTCCCTAAAGTCTTGAACGTTTATATGTATGGCGCGCCCACCAGGATTCGAACCCAGAATCCGAGAGCCGAAATCTCGTGTGATATCCATTTCACTATAGGCGCTTACTTTTTTAATGCTAAATTAATATAACATTTATACACATAAGTGTCAATAATAATTTAAGGAGCGAAATGAGATTTTGAATTCTCACTCCGCTCAATTATTAAGCTTTTAATTTTTCGTAATCTTGAAACATTTGTTCAAACCGCTCATTCAACTGGTCTTCAGTATAACCTTTACTGTATAGTCTGCCAGCAAAGTTTTGTGCCCATAACGATGAACGTTCCGACATTTTTTTATACTTTTTCTGCTTTGAACCTTTCACTTCTTTAGAACGGCTATCAGCATTTGACATTAAATTTTCAATAATAAATAAACCTTTCCAAATATCTTCCTCTACTAAATTCTCTGCATTTTCACTAAAATACTTAGTGACTTGCTTATAAAATTGATCAAACTCTTCAAAAGCAATTTCCTCATCCATATTTAAGTATTTATGAATTTTCACATATAAATCTTGCACTGAAACACTCTCCTTTAGGAGTAAAATTATTATAATAAATCTATACTTATACAAGAAAATATTATATCATTTGAAAACATTGTGTTCAAGTTTAATGATAAATTGGTTGGTTTGTTGGAAAGGGAAGACCTGACTTTTACATTTTTAATGGTGATGAATAAACCGTCCTGGGGGTTTTGTATAAAAAAGGCGATTGCCTCTCTTGAGCAAGCCTCTAAAGTCGGAAAGAAGTGCTCCTGCGGTTACTCGTCGCAAAGCTGCACGATGAATTTACTAGGAAGTGTCCCATGATGTGACCCGCGGTCAGCAGCTTTACAGCGCAGCGAAAGAGATCGCTCGCCTTTTCCATATTAGATGGTGGCGGAAGATATACCGCCATGAGGGTTTTGTATGTAAAAAAGGAGGGCGATTTCCCCTCCTTTTTTACCTTACATGTGAACAGCGTATTTCATTTAAACTTATAAATATTCATCAAAGTACTTTTCTAGCTTTTGAA
>SKSA01000043.1 GCA_007118195.1 Anaerobacillus sp.
ACTATATAATATTAAGTATGTAACTTAGAGAAAGATGACTAACATTTTGAAAGCATTCCCAGGAGTTTGTAAAACGATTTTTCTTTTAAAATAATATGAGGAGCTGAAAAAAATGAATCTGATTATGGCGCACCGTGGCTGGTCAAGTCGAGCACCTGAAAATACGTTAGCGGCAATAAAATTAGCGGTTGACGAAGACTGGATCCATTCAATTGAAATCGATGTCCAACTTACGAGAGATGAAGTACCTGTAATTATTCATGACTTTCGAGTGGAGCGTACAACGAATGGCGTAGGACTCGTTAAAGAATTAACATTAAATAAGCTTCGAGAACTAGATGCAGGTTCATGGTTCTCTTCAAATTTTAGAAGTGAAAAAATTCCGACATTAGAAGAGGTTCTCAAGCTTTGCAAAGGGAGAAAAAGGATAAATCTTGAGCTAAAAACAGCTGGTGACATGTATAAAGGTTTGGCGGAAAAAGTTGTCCAGTTAGTAGAACAATTTCAAATGGAGAAAGAAGTAATCATTACCTCTTTTGATCATGAAAAAGTAAAACAAGTGAGACAGTTAACGTCAAACATTGAAACAGGGTTAATTATCGAAGGGAATCCACCTTTACTAGATGAGCAACTTCAATACGTAGGAGCTAATACGATCTCCATGTCGTTTTTGTTTATAACACCATCGTTTGTCGAACACCATTTAAATCAAGAAAGAAAAATCGTTGTCTGGACACCAAATAGCCCCGAGGAGATCAACTTTGTAAAACAAATGTCTGAAAAAATAGAGATTTGTACAAATTATCCGGATCGGGTTTTAAGGGAATTTCCATAAAATGATAATTAAACCATTCTTGAATTATGAAGTATTTGTGAAAATGGGCGCCCACTTATGAAAATAAAAAATCCCTACACTAAAAAACGTTGAATTATCAACATTTTAAAGTGTAGGGATTTTTTTATACACAATTACGTTTTTTCCCTACAAGATGTACACGTTTTTCTGATAGTGAAGAATATCACAAGTGTTGCAAAATAAAGTTAACAACAGCAACAAACAGTAACAAACAGCAATAAACCAGAAAAGCTTTCCAATTATAATGAAAGTTTTGTGCTGTTTGTGAAAAACTTCACAAACACACCAATAGAAATGTTACATTTAACATGTATTAAGAAAAGGAGGCGAAAAAAGACAAAATTACTAGTTTAATAAGGAGGAACTAATATGTTAACAAACATTGGAATTCCAGGGTTGATTTTGATCTTAGTTATCGCACTTATCATTTTTGGACCTAAGAAACTACCAGAAATGGGTAGAGCCGTAGGTGACACATTAAAAGAGTTTAAGAAGTCTACTAAAGAATTAACAGCAGATGATGAAGGAGATAGAAAATAAAATTTAATATTTAAAACTCAAAATTCATCGTCACGTGCAAAAAAAAATGTTAATCACGCCAATGATTAACAAAAAAAATTAAAAACATTCAATTTTATTTTACCAGATAACTAGTTAGAAAGCATTAATAAATAGAAAACAAATGCTAATACAAAAAAAGATCAATTATAGAGCGAAAGCATCATTATATGGAGGTGGAACTTGTGAAAGTAAATAGAAGGAATTTCTTAAAAATATCAGCAGCTAGTGGTCTTTTCGTAGCAGGAGCAACACAAACAAAGCCAGCATTAAATGCCTTTACAAAAAGTACAGAAGCTTCTGGAACAAATGAACCACAAGGTGAATGGAAAGCAAGTGTTTGTCAAGGCTGTACTGCTTGGTGTGCCGTTCAAGTTTATATAATTAATGGTCGCGCAACAAAAGTAAGAGGGAATCCTCATGCAAAAGCAAATCATGGTCATTCATGTGTTCGTTCGCATATTGCGCTTCAACAATTGTATGATCCAGATCGTGTAAAACAACCAATGAAACGAACAAATCTGAAAAAAGGTAGAGATGAAGATCCAGGCTTTGTACCTATTTCTTGGGAAGAAGCAATGGATACGATTGCCGATAAGATAATGGAGCTTCGTGATAATAACGAAACTCATAAGTTCTCAGTGTGGCGTGGACGTTACACAGCTATGAACGGGATTTTATATGGAAATATGCCGAAGATTATTGGTAGCCCGAATAACGTTTCCCACTCTTCAATGTGTGCCGAGTCAGAAAAGTTTGGTCGCTATTATACTGAGAGGTATTGGGGTTATGCTGATTACGATCATGAGGAAGCTTTTTACGAAATTTTATGGGGAGCTGACCCAATTGCTTCCAATCGTCAAGTACCACATACAGCGAGTATCTTCGGAAAATTAAAAGATAAAGCAAGATTAGCAGTCGTTGATCCAAGATTATCGACAACAGCAGCAAAAGCAGATGAGTGGTTACCGGTTATTCCAGGTGAAGACGGTGCACTCGCTTCAGCAATTGCTCACGTATTATTAACAGAAGAATTGTGGTATAAGCCGTTTGTAGGTGATTTTAAAGATGGCAAAAACAAATTCGTTGAAGGACGCACAGTACGTGAAGATGACTTTGAAGAAAAGCAAACATATGGTTTGGTAAGATGGTGGAATATTGAACTAAAAGACAAAACACCAGAATGGGCTGCTGAGCGTAGCGGTATTCCAGCAGAACAAATTTATCGTGTCGCTAGAGACTTTGGTCGTGCTGCACCGAAAGCAATTTCGTTTATGTCTCCAGGATCGAACATGGTTGTTCGTGGTGGATATACAGCGATGACAATGGCTGCTTTAAATGGGTTAGTAGGTTCAGCAGACACATTAGTCATTTGTGGTGGCGAAAGTGCACCAGTTAATAGCTGGCCTAGCATCGATCCATATGTTGATGAGATAGCAGAACAAGGAAATAAGATGCCACGAGCTGACTTCGGTGGAAGAAAATTAGAACATCCAGCATTAAAAAATAGCAAATCTGGTGGGGTAAAACCGACAAATACTATCGCCGATTCGATTTTAAATGAAGATCCATATAGTTTAAAAGTCGTCATGAGTTACTGGACGAACTTCAACTTCAGTAATCAAGGTGCTGAACGTTGGGACGAAGCTTTCTCGAAACTTCCGTTTATGGTTCATATGACATTAAATCCAGCTGAGCAAACACATTTTGCTGATATTGTATTACCGGTACCGCACTCAATGTTTGAGCGTTTAAGTCCAGTACGTGGTAGTAACGGTAACTTATATCGTCACGTACATTTACAGACCGGGGTCGTTGAATCCCCGTTTGATGTAAGAATCGATGAAACAGAAATACCATGGATGTTAGGTGAAGCGTTAGAAAGAAAAGGTTTTCCAAACTTAATTAATTATTTACGTGATGAGTTTGCAGATCCTGAAACAGGAAAAAAACCAACAAATGCACAGGAATTTAACGAAATCGCCGTAAAAATGTACACTCAACCATTATGGGATCCTTCAGTCGAAAAATTAGGAGACAAAATTAACGGATGGGAAGAATTTAAGAAAATTGGCACATGGAATTCCATTCCATATCGTAAACGTCAAAAGTACGATGGAAATTGGGGTACTGAGACAGGTAAATTTGAATTTTATAGTGAAACATTAAAAGCGGCGTTACAAACACATGCGGACCGTCATAATACAACGATCGATAAAGTAATGGAAGCGACAAATCAAACCCAAAGTGGTGAATTCGCATTCGTTCCTCACTATGAACCTGCTTATCGTGTTGGAGATGACCAAAAAGATCAATATCCGTTTATTTTCGCAGAACATCGTTCTAAATTAAATCGTGAAGCACGTTCAGCAAATACGTCATGGTATCAAGAATTTAAAGATGCTGATCCAGGTGATGAAGCATGGGATGATGTAGCTAAAATTAATCCAATTGATGCGAAAAATTTAGGAATTAAAAATGGAGACATGGTTAAGTTAACGACTCCGACTGGATCAATTACAGTGAAAGCAAAGCTTTGGGAAGGAACACGTCCAGGTGTAATTTCTAAGTGTTACGGTCAAGGGCACTGGGCTTATGGTCACATTGCATCGTTAGACCGTAAAAAGCAAATCCCTCGAGGCGGAAATAACAATATTATTTTACCACCAGTTTATGAAGCCTTAAGTGGAAGTTCGGCAAGACATGGTGGGCCAACTAGAATAAGAGTAGAAAAAGTTTAATAGAACGTTAAAAACGTACGGAGGTGACGGTTGTGGCTAAAAATTATGCAATGACAATTGATCTACAATCATGTATCGGTTGTGCAGCGTGTTCAGTTGCTTGTA
>SKSA01000166.1 GCA_007118195.1 Anaerobacillus sp.
CACAGAAAGCAAAATGTGATAACAAACAGTTGAAAAAATGATTGAACTATTGATGAGAAACCTCAGTTTCAAGTATATAATTTACCTAGATAAACGCTAGAATAAAAAATGACCGAACGCTACGAACGTACGGTCTATTTTCTATCATTTCTTTGTGAAAGTAATGTGCTCCGGACATGAGAACCCTTATTTTGCAAAAATCACTCGTATTTAGGTACTTCGCGGACATCAGGGCCCTTATTTGCTTAAATTCTATCCAAAACAGTGCTTTTTCGACGAAATAACGGCTCTGATGTCCGTTCCCAGGCAAATCTCGTTTTTTTCAAAAATAACGTCTGGTGTCCGGAAAACTAAGGACGATCCTCTTTGCTTCTTCGTTTCATATACTTGTGTAATTTCATAAAAACTCTGTCATATCCTTAAAATGCTTTAGTATGTCATCTCTCGTTACTTTTTGAAATCCGCGCTTCATTTCATGTTTTAATGTTAATGTCCAAAGCTCTCAAGCCGCTTAAAGCAATATACCGCCAATCCAAATAATACAGCGGATAGCCCCAGCGTACTCCATACAACCTGCCAAACTGAGCTCACCCATTGTCCCTCAAGTAAAATTACGGAAGCTTGGGCGCGAAGATTCGCAGGACTCCATTGTGTATAAGCAGGGAACAGTGTCGTCACTAAGCTTATTGCTGCTAGTAACAAGACGCTCACTCCTGCAATGCCGCCAATGTTCTTCAACAGTGTTCCAAACAAAACGGTCACAACAACAATAAATACAATCCAGAGACTATAGACAACAAGACTGCCTAATATCGCCTCCCATGGGACCGGATTAAACAGGAGATTTGTATAATACCAAGTTAACAGATAACTTGCTGCTAATGCAGTAAGTAAAATAATTAGCTGAGCTGCACATTTACTGGAAATATATTGGAGAGCACTTACAGGTCTAACCATCACAAGCATTAACGAGCCGTTTTGTCGTTCTTGTGCAATCACACCCATCGTGGCGAGCACAAATAGCAGTGTCCCGATGGTTCCATATTGAGACAGCGTACCTATTAGCACCTCTTCTCCAGTTGGGGTTGGAATATCAATGACTGCTCCTTCAGGGAGGTTACCCGCTGCTTCAAGAATTTGCGGCATATAATAGCTTGTAATAGGCTGTGAAATCCCAATGATCATCAAAACGATTGGAAGCCAAATCCACTTGCCGTTGCGAAGGCTTTCCTTCATTTCTTTCATAAGTAGGGTTAAAAAGTTTTTCATCGCTCCATCACCTTCATATATGCGTCTTCCAATGAGTCTTGTATCGTTTCAAAGAGAATGACCGTTCGATTTTTTAAGATGACCTGATGCAATAATTCATTCGTTTTTTCCATATCATTCATCGTAATCGTAGCTGTATGCTGGTCTTGATAGTCAATTTTATCAATGTAGCTTGCATCCTCTAACACACCTTTAAGTGGTTCTCGCGTTTGAAGCTTAATCGCTAATGAATCAAACTCCTTCCTTAATTGCTCAAGCGTGCCATGCCATTTTAAGTCTCCACTCTGAAGCATCATGATCTCCTCACAAACCTGCTCAGCATCATGTAAAATATGGGTTGAAAACAAGATCGTCATCTCATGTTTTAGTTTATCAATAAGCTGAAGGACTTCACGTCTTCCGGTTGGGTCAAGTGCTGAAACGGGCTCATCTAATATTAATAGCTCTGGCTCGTGAAGCAAGGCTTGAGCTAACCCTAACCTCTGTTTCATTCCTCCAGAAAAACCACCGATTTTCTTATTTTTTACCTCTTCTAAACGGACAAATGCCAATGTCTCATCAATACGAGCCGTCAGCTGTTTTTTCGGGACATGTGACAGGTCTCCTATAAACTGAAGAAATTCCTTTGGTGTCATCCAACTAAAAAAAGAAGGATGCTGCGGTAAGAAACCAATTAAAGAGCGGTAATCGCTGTTCTCATTCCCGGCAAACTGAATCTTTCCTGTTGTCGGTGTGACTAAACCCGCTAGCATTTGCAAAGTTGTCGTTTTCCCAGCGCCGTTTGGCCCGAGTAAGGCAATGCATCGGCCTTTATCAATGGAAAACGAGATGTGTTTCACTGCCTTAAGTTCCTTGAAATTTTTTGATAAATCAGTAACTGAAACAAGCATTTAGATCTCTCCTATCCATTTTTACGACCTAGGATAAAGTATAGAATGGCTCCTAGTAGATTTACGAATAAAATAATCAATACCCACATCCATTTTGGTCCGTTTGTTTCTTCTTGTCTGAGGCAACTAACAAGGGCTGCTACCATTAGTATCACTTGTAACACAATAATTGGTGCCACTAACTGCCAATTTATTTCTTGTAAAATTTCCATGTTCATCTCTCCATTTTATTTCGTTTTTTTTGTTTTCTTCTTCGTGGCCACACCACAAACAGTAAATAAAACACTGTTGGCAGTGGAAATTGAATCAGTCCCCAAATCCCCCAAAACCATGCAAAGCTTCCGTGTTTCTTTGCATGAATAAAAAGAAGTGTACTTTGTATCAATAAAGTGATAATAATGATCGGAATCAAAATATACTGTTCCACTGTTGTCATAAGAGAACCTTCCCTTTCCTGTTCTTGCGTTTAGCCAATACGAAAAGGAAAAGCGGTGCTAGTACACTTGCCCCAACTTGTATGGCGATAAACAGACCCGGAGATCTTAAATAGCTTAAAGTAAAGGCGCTCAATATAACAAAAGCGACACATAAAAATATCACCAATTCCTTGTAAAACTTTCTCTTCTTTTCTTCATGATACAGATGGATCTTGTCCTTAATTTGGATCATTGAAACATTTTGCACGCCTAAATCATCAAGCTGCTTCCAATCCTGCTTCAACTGTTTGATGTTCTCTTCATCATTCCTGCACATCATCCCACTCCTTCCTCAGTTTTTTCAAACCGTAATGCACACGCGATTTGACCGTCCCTTCCTTAATCCCGATGATCTTGCTGATTTCCTCGTAGGTATACCCGTAATAATGGTGCAGCAAAATCGGGACTCTTACATCGGCTTCGAGCAGATTAAAATCAGAAAACACTTCGCTCCATTCCATCCCTTGTATATTTGCCTGCCAGGACATTTGGCGTGAAAGGGTGCGTTTTATTTGATCCAGCCATTTTCTTTCACGCTTTTTTCTTCGGAGCAAATCGATATAGTGCTTAGATGCAATTGAAATCATCCAGGTTGAAAACCTCCCCTCTCCCTTATACGAGGATAAATGTGTATAGCATTTCAGCATTGTTTCCTGTGCAATGTCCCCGCTCAATTCCTCATCAAGCGTTAGCTTTACTAAATATTTATATAAAAATAAATAATACCGGTGAAAAAGCTGAGCGAACGCATCATCATCGCCATCAATTGCTTTTTCGATTAACACTCCGTCCTCCTCATGTTCCATAGAAAGCCCCTTTCTTTTTTGTTCAATCATAAGACGATTACCTTTGACGAATCGTTCATAAGAAAAATTTTTTTAAAAAGAAATATTGATAATCATGCTGCTTCCTCCAGAAAGCTATTTTCAGATTTCGCACGAACTCGATACCTCAAATTTAAGTATTTTCCAGTTCCCACGAACTCTTTTTTTGTGCACTGTCACTCCCCGAAATTTCTTGTTTCACAGAATGTGACATTTGATAAAAACAGTTAAAAAAAATGACCGCTCCATTGATGAAAAATCAACAACGAATGTACGGTCTACCTTCTATAGTTTGTTTGTGAAAGTAATGATCCGGAAATGAGAGCCCTTATTTTCTAAAAAATCACTGTTTCTGCACACTTCACGGACATGAGGGACCTGATATGAACAAAACTGTCAAGTCACACCCCTATTTTTAGGTTTTTTGGCAACTCTAATAAAACAGTCGTTGTTGCTGTTTTTGAAAGTGTTAACCAATTTGGTTAGACTATTTCCTTTTCATCCTAGCGATGTCTTCTCAAGTTAATGGATGGTTGTCAAGTGGTTTCCTTGACGAGCTTCCATTAACTTGAGATGCTGAACACAGGAGAAAAGAAAGGTTAAGCGCACGGCACGAAGGCAAAATCCCTTAAACACCGATTGGCATCCTGATATACGTGGGTTTTCACAATTTATCTTTACGTCCAAGGATCTTCCACTAACTTATTACGTACGTTCACTCAATTGAGTTAGTACAAAGGTCCGTCGTGAATTATCCTCTAC
>SKSA01000010.1 GCA_007118195.1 Anaerobacillus sp.
AAGCTGAAACATCGAGAAATCAGATGGAGTCTCGACTCCACCTGATTAAAAGTTCCCACCTACGCTACGCGTTGAGGTGGGGGTCTATAACCCTTAAACCATTTAAGATTAATTTTAACATATGAAGTAAGTGTAAATGTAATATTTCTTATCGGAACATTGTTTTTTTGGCTCTTGACGCAATGCGTGAAGAGCCAAAAACAGAAGCGAATCTTTTAGAAATAGCCTTTTGAAAAGGCGGTTTATTATTAAAGTATGTTATAATACTATATTGAGTGTATTTTGCACCAGGAGAATTTATAAGATGAATTGGATATTATTGTAAGGGAAACTGAGGGTTAGGTTAAAGAATAAAGTAATCGAAAACGGTGGTAATATGGATATATATAATGTGAAGTTAGATGCCTTTGAAGGCCCCCTGGATTTGCTCCTACATTTAATTACAAAAGCGGAAGTTGATATATATGATATACCGCTATCAAAAATTACAGATCAGTATATGAATTATATTCATACGATGCAAAGACTAGAGTTAGATGTTGCAAGTGAATATTTAGTAATGGCAGCAACACTACTCGCTATCAAAAGTAAAATGTTATTACCTAAGCAAGAGGAAGAAATATATAATGATGAACACGATTTTGTTGAGGAAGATGACCCTAGAGAAGAACTGATGAATCGACTAATTGAGTATCGACGTTATAAAGGGGCAGCGGAGACTCTAAAAGAGAAAGAAAAGGAACGAGGGTTAATTTTTAGTAGAACCCCTAGTGATCTTAGCCCATACGTTGAAGAAGTAAAACGAGAACCACAAAGAATAAATGCAAGCATTTATGATATGATTGATGCGTTTAACCAATTACTTAAACGAAAACAAGAAAAAATTCCGAGAAAAACGAAGATAAATAGAGAAGATTTCCCGATTGAAAAGAGAATGGAAGAGATCATCGAACAGCTCAACCAAGCAAATGGCAGAACAATGTTTTTTCAATTGTTTGATTATGAGGAGCGAAGCCAATTAATCGTAACCTTTTTAGCAGTGTTAGAACTAATGAAAGCACAAAAGATCATTTGTAAACAAGAGACTAATTTTAGTGATATATCAGTTTGTAGGTGGGAGGGAGAAACTTTTGTTGGATAAAGTAGAGATGAAAGCTATAGTTGAAGGTCTTCTTTTCATTTCTGGTGAAGAAGGAATTGATGAAAAACAAATTGCTGATGTTTTACAAATTGATATTTTATCAGTGAAAGATATACTTCGGGATTTAATTGATCAATATACGGACCAATCTCGTGGAATGCAAATAGTTGAGTTAGCTGGTGTATATCAATTTACAACGAAGCAAGATCATGCACCATATTTTAAGAGATTGATTAATTCCCCTAACTCTGCAACATTATCACAAGCGGCTTTAGAAACATTGGCAATTGTGGCCTATAAACAACCAATTACGAGAGCCGAAATTGAAGAAATTAGAGGGGTAAAATCAGAAAGACCGCTTCAATCACTTGTATCAAAGTTGTTAATAAAGGAAGTTGGTAGAGTTGAAGGAACTGGACGAGCTATATTGTATGGAACGACGAAAGATTTTCTAGACCATTTTGGTTTGAAATCTTTACAAGAGCTACCGCCACTTCCAGAAAAAGATGATGATACTTCACTAGAAGAAGCTGACTTGTTCTTTCAGCGCTTTCAGCAAAACTTAGTTGATAATTGATAAAGTTCATAATAGTAATTAGTGACATTGAAGCGTATATGAAGTTATTAAATTAATATTAAAAGAAAAGTAAGATTATTTGCTGAAATATACACAGCTAGACGATCTTTTATCGTATAATAAAATAAATTGTGAAAATTGTATAGTTTTTCATTTTTATCAATCAAAATAGGGGGATTCTCATGGGTAATAGTCTTATTAAAGGACAAATTACATTAGCAAATGAAATGCTTACTAAGATAAGTAACATAGTAAGTGATTATCTAGACGAAGTAACAATATCGAATTTAAAAGCTGAAAAACAAGAAGAAAAAGAAGGGTACTATCGAGACGTTCTTGCCTCATTAAGAAGAGTTAACGTATTTTGTGATGAAGGCAAAAGTTCTTGTGAAATTATTTTAAATGGTAATACATTTCGAAAGATAGCTGCTGAAAAAACACTTTTTTGGATTTATCACAATTGTGTTGAGGAGTTTTTCAATCCTAGAATTGAAAATTGGTATGAAGATAGTAGAGCGGCGTACACGGGGAAAAATGCCATTATGTTTGCATATCCTGTTCCACAATCGTTAAAAGAAATGGTGGCTAACATTGAAGGACCGTTTCAAATGATTCGTGAGGAACTAGAATATTATGAAACAGATTATCAAACAAAAGTAATCCAAACTAAATAAGTTATCTATAAATGACTTGAAGGGTTGACCCTTTAAGTCATTTTTGTTTTGTATAAGCACTAAATTTATCACTAAGCATATAGTAAAGCGAGGTGAAAGGTAACGACAAGCTATCATATTTTCAATACGGAGACAGCAGATGGAGGGGTTTTATGGAGACATTACAACGAGAGCAATATTATGATGATTTATTAGCATGGACGAGAAGCTTAAATAATTATATTCAATGCAATGAATTAAACAATAATAGAAATGACGTACAAAATAAAGTGAAGAATTTTGAAGAAAGCTTATTAAATGTAAATAAGGCCATTCTTTCTAATGAAGAGGCGATTAAGTTATCAAAATTAGCAGACGAAATTTATCGGGAATTTAACTATAATGATGTGTATATAGAGGAGAGTTCAACTGTTGTAAAAAGGAAAGAAGAAGTAGCGAAAAGGGTACCTATAGGAGAACATCGTTTACCTCCATTGCCATATGCTTATAATGCCCTTGAGCCTTATATTGATGAAGAGATCATGCGCTTACACCATTCAGAACATCATAAAAGCTATGTTGATGGCTTAAATAAAGCAGAAAAGGAGATGGAAAAAGCAAGAAGAAAAAATGATTTTGATTTAATTAAGCATTGGGAAAGAGAAGCAGCTTTTAACGGGGCCGGTCATTATTTGCACACAATATTTTGGAATGCGATGAGCCCAAAAGGAGGCGGCAGTCCAAAAGGTGCCATTGCCGAACAAATCGAAGGGGATTTTGGCAGCTTTAATCAATTTAAGGAACATTTCTCTGAAGCCGCTAAAAATGTTGAGGCTGTTGGGTGGGCTATTTTAGTATGGGTACCTAGAGCAAGACGATTAGAGATTTTACAAGCAGAAAAACACCAAAATTTAAGTCAATGGGACGCTGTGCCAATATTACCATTAGATGTTTGGGAGCACGCCTATTATTTACAATATAAAAATAATAGAGATTTATATGTAGATAATTGGTGGAACGTAGTGAATTGGGATTATGTGAATGACCGCTTCCAAAAAGCAAAGCAATTGAAGTGGTGAAGTTACTTTCAACTAAATATGAATAACCTTTGGACAGAATAAAAATAAAATACGTATAAAAGTAGAAAAAGGCGGACCCTATGCCGCCTTTTTCTAGCGTTGTTTTATTGTTCTAATAGTTCCATAATATAATCTTTTAAATCGACCATTCGAAGATACTTCGGTTTTTTGTCTGTACCTGCAATAATTAAAGCAGCTAGAGTATCATTAGCGTGAATACCTCCGTGTTCACCACCGTCCTCATGAATTGGAGCTCCTTCAGAGTAGAACTGATAACCAGGGTTTGCGGTTAAAATTAATGCAGGGATGTCATTACTTTGAAGAGCAGTATGTAGTTGATTTAATACATCTGGATTATCCACATATTTTAGTTCAGCGTTATCAATTTTTATAGAAACTACTTCTTCATCCCCTTCAATTTCCCAACCTTGATCATAGCGGTCCGTGTATTGGTCACCACGCTTAAATCGAAAGAAGTCCTTGTATTCAGGTGAGATTACGTAATTCCATTCACCATCGTTCCAGCTTGCCATGGCAATACGTTCATCGCTCATCGCAATTTTGGCTAATTGTGGTATGGCATCAGGGTTATTTGGAGCGTATACATAAGTCATACGATGGTTATTTGCAAAAGCTATGTCATAGTCGCTTACTTTTTCCCCTAATGGAGCGACAGTAAAGTCTTTATAGAGGTCATCTAGGTCGATGGTTAATTCAACATCATGGTCAATCAGTTTATCTTGTCCGTGATC
>SKSA01000384.1 GCA_007118195.1 Anaerobacillus sp.
ACCCCAAAAGCACCGCCATACAGACCAATGTCTTCACCTAATATAAACACATCGCTATTTACACTAATTTCTTGACTCATTGCTTCTTTAATCGCTTCCGAAAAACTGATTTCTCTCATTATCAAACCTCCTCCTTTTACTAGAGTTTGAGATTATGCATAAACATCATCCTCAAGAATATCTATTGATGGAAATGAACTTTCATCTGCAAACTTTACTGCATCCATTATTTCATTTAACGCTTTTTCTTCTATTTCATTAGCCTCTTGTTCTGAAATGACTTGGTCGTTGATTAGTTTTTTGCGGAACTCAAGAATAGGATCACGATTTTTGATCCAGTCTTGTTCTTCCTCTCGTGTACGATACTTTCTAGCATCACTTTTTGAATGACCTTTCCAGCGATACGTTTTGGCTTCAATTAATGTCGGTCCTTCCCCTGCTCTCGCTCGGTGAACAGCTTCTTCCGTTGCTGAAATCACTTCTAAAATATTAGAACCATCAACAACTACACCAGGGATACCGTACGAGCTAGCTCGATCAGCAATATTTTCAATATTCACCATCTCTTTTACAGGTCCTGACATCGCATATAAGTTATTTTCACAGAAGAAAATGACTGGTAAGTTCCAAATGGAAGCTAAATTTAAAGATTCATGAAAACTTCCTTCATTTGATGCTCCATCACCGAAGAAACAAACGACCACATACCCTAGCTGTTTCATTTTAGAGGTGAGTGCCGCCCCACAAGCAATTGGGTGCCCCCCCGCTACAATTCCATTCGCTCCTAAATTTCCAATATCCAAATCAGCAATATGCATTGAACCGCCTTTTCCTTTACAATAGCCAGTTTCTTTGCCTAAAATCTCAGCCATCATTTGATCTACCTTTGCCCCTTTGGCAATACAGTGACCATGTCCTCGATGGGTGCTGATGATTTTATCTTCTTTTTCAAGAGTAGCGCAGGCACCTACGGCGGTAGCTTCTTGGCCGGTACAAAGGTGCATCGTTCCTGGGATTTTCCCTTTTAAAAACAACTTCTCTACTTGATCTTCAAAATGGCGAATTAAATACATTTGATAAAGTAAATCGATTAATTTATCTTTTTTTAATACTAAGGAATTCATTTGAATTGCTTCTGTCATCATTCTCCTCCTCTTGAACGTATTTCCGATGCTATCGATCTAGTTTTATCGATAATCGATTATAAAACATGAAATAAAAATCCTATACTACTCTTACATCTTCTCCAAAGTCTTTTGTTTGATCGCTGAAAGAAGAATGGAAACAATTTCATCTCCCACTTCAGAAGTTGTAGCTGAACCGCCCATATCAGGAGTTAAACACGTTTTATCTACTAATAAGGTATCAATTGCTTGTAAAATTTTCTCTTGCCATTCTTCATAGCCGAGAAATTCGATCAATTGGCTTGCCGACCAAATAGCAGCCAGTGGATTGGCAATTCCTTGTCCGGTGATATCCGGCGCTGATCCATGAATTGGTTCAAACATGGATGGGAACGTTCTCTCAGGGTTAATATTTGCCCCTGCTGCAAGTCCTAATCCACCAGCCAGTGCAGCTCCTAAATCTGTTAATATATCTCCAAATAAATTAGAGGTTACAACGACTTCAAAACGTTCTGGCTGTTTAATCATAAACATACTTGCTGCATCTACAAGATAAGAATACGTTTCGACATCTGGATATTCTTTTGCTACTTCTTCAAAAACTTGGTCCCAAAATACCATTGAATAATTTAGGGCATTCCCCTTGCTTATACTCGTTAACGATTTGTTAAGTTTTCTTGCAGTTTCAAAGGCATAACGGATAATTCGCTCTGTACCTTTTCTTGAAAATACACCTGTTTGAAGAACAACTTCTTCAGGCTTTCCTTTAAAAAGCCACTCTCCCGCGCCAGCATATTCGCCTTCACTATTTTCACGGATAAATAACATATCTATTTGTTCTTTTTTAACATCCGTTATTATCGAGGGTACACCATTTAATAGTTTAATAGGTCGGATGTTTACATACTGATCAAATTCCTTTCGAATCTTCAATAATAAATCCCATAGTGATATATGATCTGGGACACCAGGATAACCGACAGCCCCTAAATAAATCGCATCAAACTCCTTTAATTTTTCAATGCCATCAGAGGGCATCATTTCTCCATGATTTACGTAGTATTCACATCCCCAAGGAAAAGAAGTGAAATTAAAGCTAATTCGATCATCAATTTCTTCGATTTTTTTTAAGACTTTTATTCCTTCGGCAATAACTTCTGGACCAATACCATCACCAGCAATGACTGCAATATTATAGTTTGACAAAGACAAACCTCCTCGTTGCTCGGATATTGTAAAGGGTCCACTTTTATGTATGAGCAGTGAACCCTCAACTTTTAACCCTCAACTAAAAATCAATTGTTTTTACCCTTAGTCGTTTACTTGTATTTCCAAGTAGAAAGTAACTCATCACAAGGAAATGTCGTAATAACTTTACATCCATCTTTTGTTACAACCACTTGCTCTTCAATTCGTGCTGCGTCTCCCTCTTCTCCGTAATAGGTTTCAAGAGCGATATGCATTCCTTCTTCTAATAATTCTGGACGTTCAATGGAGTTTTGGTGAGAGATTACCGGCTTCGCCCAATGTGAAACACCGACACCATGCCCAATAAACAATGCTAAAGTTTCATATTCGTTTTCATAACCTAATTCCTTATAGTCTGGCCAACATTTTGCAATGTCTGCTGTTGAAACTCCAGGTTTAATCATATCAATCGCTGAATATAACCAATCATACGCTTTCTTATAAATGCGTTTTTGACGTTCAGTTGGCTCGCCGCATACGAAGGTTCTGTAATAACATGTTTTATAACCATTAAAATCATTTACAACATCTAAAAATACCATATCTCCTGGACGGATGATTCTGTCAGAGAAGTCATGTGGATGTGGATATGCTCGATCTCCACTGATGACATTTACATTATGCACATTCTCCGCGCCTAGTTCGTATAAACGTTTTCTCATCATTGCATAGACTTCGTTCTCTCTTATCCCTGGCTTAATCATGTTAAAGACATCCCAATAGGCACCATCTACCATCGCTGCTGAAATTTCTAGACATTGAATTTCTTCTGGCGTTTTAATCGTTTGGGCGTTTAACATTGTTTGTTGGCCATCTTCTACCTGTACTCCATAATTTTGAAACGCTTTCATTATTGGGACCGTTAAAATATCTACTCCTACTGGTTCATCTTGCAAGCCAAATTCTTTTAAGATAGAGACGATTTCATTGATACTATAATCAATCGTTCCCAATTCTGGAGGCATTGTGCCGCGCATATCTGTTTTTGATGGTCTAATGTCTTTAAGCCATGGACAAAGCTTTTTCTTTGCTGGAACCGCACTACCAATTTCAAATAAAATTGGATCTTGCCCTTTAGGTAAAAGTGCATACCTACCTAACTTATTGTTTGACCACTCACCTAATTTTGAGCTTGTAATATAGCGAATATTATCAGGATCATAAACTAATAGTGCACCAAGTCCCTCTTTATCCATTTGCTCTCTAGCTTTTTGTAGACGATCCTTTCTCAATTTTTCGTAATCAATTCTCATTTCGTAATCGACAGCCATTGTTCCATAAGTCATATTAAAATCCTCCTAATTATTCGTAGTTTGATAAACCTCACCATTTAATCAATAATCGATTATATTTTATTTGAAAAAGGGGGGCTAAAGAGTTTTCCTCTTTGCCCTTATTAACTAAAGTCTAATCCACCATTGATATTAATTAATTGTCCTGTAACGTATGAACCTGATTGCGATGCTAGCCACATAATTGCACCTGCAAAATCATGACCGTAGCCAAATCTCCCTAATGGGATGCTATCTAATTCTTGTTGCTTGATCTCTTCAAATGTTACTCCCTTTGCTTGAGCTTCTCTTTCTACAAAGCCCCAATGCATATCGGTTCCACCTAAACCTGGACATAAAGCGTTTACATTCACATTATAGCGAGCAAGCTCTAATGAGAGGGATTGAGTTAATGTGTGAACGGCGCCTTTTGATGCTCCATAAAGAGCTGCAGTTTCATGCCCAACCTTTCCGAAGAAAGATCCTGTATTCACGATCGTTCCACTCTTCTGTTGCATCATCTG
>SKSA01000300.1 GCA_007118195.1 Anaerobacillus sp.
TGTCAGGTCCGGAAGGAAGCAGCAGTAAGTGGACTCTTCCGTGTGCCGTAGAGTTGCCTGAATTGA
This sequence comes from Anaerobacillus sp., assembly GCA_007118195.1. Classification (GTDB taxonomy): domain Bacteria; phylum Bacillota; class Bacilli; order Bacillales; family Anaerobacillaceae; genus Anaerobacillus. The sequence goes on from SKSA01000300.1 coordinate 67, forward strand.
GCTAACTGCTTAGGTAACGCCTGGGGTAACTTGATCGAAGGAAGGTGCACGGCACAAATTTTTATAAGAAGCAATTCTCATATGAGAGTTGCTTCTTTTGTTTTATTAGCTTTGAAATATCGCTTGTGAAAAGGTATAATGTTTACTAGTGAACACCCACTGAAAAGTGCGAGGAGGTGTAAGGATGGGGTATCAAGCTTTGTATCGAGTTTGGAGACCGAAGCAGTTAAGTGATGTTGTCGGACAAGAACATATTACGAAAACAATTAAAAATGCCCTCGTCCAAGAGAAGTTATCTCATGCTTATCTTTTTACAGGACCTCGTGGGACAGGGAAAACTAGTGCTGCAAAAATTATTGCAAAGGCAGTAAACTGTCAAAAGGCACCGGTTGATGAACCGTGTAATGAGTGTGAGGCGTGTATAGGTATAAGTGATGGCTCAATTGTAGATGTCATTGAGATTGATGCTGCTTCAAATAATGGTGTTGATGAGATTAGAGACATACGTGATAAAGTAAAGTTTGCACCAAGTAGTGGCGTACGTTTTAAAGTTTACATTATAGATGAGGTACATATGTTATCGACAGGAGCATTTAATGCCTTGTTAAAAACATTAGAAGAACCTCCGAAACACGTTATTTTTATTTTAGCGACTACGGAACCACATAAAATTCCATTAACGATTATTTCAAGATGTCAGCGTTTTGATTTTAAACGGATTACAAGTCAGGCCATGATTGCTCGAATGGATTTTATTTTAAGTCATTATGATACAAAGGTAAATGAAGAAGCTTTAGCGATGATTGCTCGCGTATCTGAAGGTGGAATGCGTGATGCGTTAAGTCTGCTAGATCAAGCGATTTCCTATTGTGATGAGGAAGTTTCTTTAGAGGATATCTTAACAATTACAGGAGCAGTATCTCAAGGTTTATTAGTAGAAGTAGCTCAAGCGTTAATAAGTAATGATGTTGTTAAAGCGTTAAAGGCCGTTGATAAGTTAATTTTAGCAGGGAAAGACCCCACTCGTTTTATCGAAGATTTTATTTTCTTCTACCGAGACATGCTTTTACATAAAACAGCACCACAGCTTACTGAAACTTTGGAAAGAGTGTCAGTTGATGATGATTTTGTTTCTTTATGTAAAGATACACCGACAAATTGGGTATATAAAACGATCGAAACGTTAAATGAAATTTTACAAGATATGAAGTGGTCGAGTCACCCTAAAATATTTATTGAGGTTGCGATCGTTAAAATTTGTAACAATGAGGTTGAGACGCCGAGTATTGCTAATAATGAAGATTATCAAACGCTATTAAAGAAAGTCCAAGCTTTAGAGAAAAAGTTGGAAAGTGTCAGTACGAACCAGCCGCCTCCGCCCTCTACTAATCAAGAACGTCCTAAGAAAAATCAGGGACAGTTTAATGTTAAGACGGCAAGTGGAGGTGTAAGTAGTGGTCAAGTGAAAGAAATGCTTAAACAAGCAACAAAACAAGATTTACAACGAATTATGAGTGGTTGGGGAACAGTAATGGAACAAGTGAAAAAACAAAGTGTTCCTGCTCATGCTTGGCTCTCAGATAGTAAACCCGTTGCTAGTTCAAAAAATATGATTTTACTTGCATTTCAAAATGAAATGCATCGAGATATGATCGATACTAAATTCCGTCCGATGGTGGAAGAGACGTTATCAAAGGTATTTTCGGATCAATATAAAGTTTTGACATTACTATCTAATCAATGGGAAACTATAAAAGAGGATTTTGTAAGAGGGCAACGTAGTGAAAGTGGCTCTAATAACGGTGACCCTATCGTTGAAGAGGCCGTGAAATTAGTAGGCTCTGATTTAATTGAAATCATTGATTAATTTTATGAAAGCGAGGAAACTGAAATGAAAAACATGGGAAATATGATGAAACAAATGCAAAAACTACAAAAGCAAATGGCCAAAGCGCAAGAGGAACTTAAAGACAAAACAGTAGAAGCCACTGCTGGCGGTGGTATGGTAAAAGTGATTGCGACAGGTGAAAAGAAAATTTTAGAAGTGGTGATTTCTGAAGAGGTTGTTGACCCTGACGATGTAGAAATGCTTCAAGATTTAATTTTAGCTGCTACAAATGAGGCGTTAAAGAAAGCTGATGATATGATAAATCAAGACATGGGCAAGTTCACTAAAGGAATGAACATGCCAGGGATGTTCTAAAATATATTTGAATATATGGTAGGAGCTTTATAAAAGATTGCTACTTCTGGAATTACTCGGCTTGTTGATGTAGCTATTAAATTAAGCAATTAATTGTTTCCTCATTGCTTTGTAACGTTACACCTATGGGGGAACAATTTAATTGCGTATATCACAGGTCGGCTTGATTTTTAAAGATCAACTTTTTAAACGGATTAAAGTATAAGGGAATTAAGTTTCACCTTTAATAATTTGAAGCCAAGCTTAGTTTTTGTAATGAGGAGGAGAGGTTTTGCAGTATCCTGAACCGATATCCAAACTAATAGAAGGTTTTATGAGATTGCCAGGAATCGGCCCGAAAACTGCAGGTCGACTGGCTTTTTTCGTATTAGATATGAAAGAAGATGATGTGCTCGATTTTGCAAAAGCGTTAGTGAATGCAAAAAGAAATTTAACTTATTGTTCAGTTTGTCATAATATTACGGATACGGATCCATGCTATATTTGCGAAGATCAAAAAAGGGATAAATCTGTCGTTTGTGTTGTTCAAGAAGCAAGAGACGTGATCGCTATGGAAAAAATGAAAGAATATAATGGTCTTTATCACGTGTTACAAGGTGCGATTTCTCCAATGGATGGAATTGGCCCAGAAGACGTGAAAATCCCGGAGCTTTTAAAGCGACTACAGGATGACACGATTCAAGAAATCATTTTAGCAACAAACCCTAATATTGAGGGGGAAGCGACAGCTATGTATATCTCTCGCCTAGTCAAACCGACAGGGATTAAAGTGACAAGGATTGCCCACGGGCTACCCGTTGGTGGTGACCTAGAATATGCAGATGAGGTGACCCTTTCTAAAGCTATTGAGGGTCGAAGGGAATTATAGTATAGAAGGAGTAAAAAACATGCTTTTTAAGAAGAAGGGAAAAATAAGAAAAGTTGAAGATGAACGTCTTGTAGCATATATTGAATCATTAAAGTTAGTATTAATGAATCAAAAGGAGTTAGTTCAAAAAAGTGTCGATCCTTCTGAGGAAGTAATGTTTAAATTAAAATTAACAGAAGCAAAATATTTATTTTTGCTAAAAGAAGCGAGAAAAAGAAAAACGAGCATGGGAAAAACTTATTAAAGTATTTTCTCATGTTCTTTTTTTTGATTCTTTTAATAGAATAGTAGGGAAAGCTTGTCAATATAAACTTATCACTATAAGGAGGCGGTAGAAGTGGATCCGATTATTGTTGTTAGTCTATTGGGGGGAATCATTTTTTTATTACTAGTGTTGGGGGCTCCTATAAAACCATTGCGTTTTGTTGGACAAGGAATGATTAAGTTAATCATCGGAGCTTTGTTTTTATTTTTCCTCAATGCGTTTGGTTCAGTAGTCGACTATCAAATTCCGATAAACTTCGTTACAGCATCGGTATCAGGTTTCTTAGGTATTCCTGGGATCATTGTTTTGATTGCCATAGATTTATTAATACTATAGAAGGGATAATGAAAAAATTTCAAAGTACTATTAGGTACTAAAACTGGATAAATTGAATTTTGGTGACGTAGGCGAGCCTACGTTGTATTTATTATACTAAAGCCCTTAAATATTAACTGCGTCAACTAAGTTGAGTAGGCCTTAAAGCTAAATATTTATAATTACCGAAAAAAATATGTTTAAAAGGTTGCCTAAAGGGTATAGGCATGATATAGTAATAAACGTTGCTTCAAAAACAATATTCGACAAAAATTTTTACTAAAAAGATCTTGACGATGAGTTGTGGAAGTGATATTATATTATGAGTCGCAACAACACAACGAAATAACTTTTTAAAAAGTTATTGACCTAAAACGGGCGTTGTGGTATAATTAAATTCTTGTTGCGAAA
>SKSA01000008.1 GCA_007118195.1 Anaerobacillus sp.
AACTCAACACTCAACACTCATAACTCTCCACTCAAAGCTCATAACTCATAACTAAAAAACTAGTCCTGAAAAACATCAAAGCTATCCCATAACCCTTCTAAATCTTTTAATCGCTTTTCAACTTTCACTTGCTCGGCTCTCGTTACGGCAGTAATTAACGCACTAACAATACTAATTGGAGCTGCAAACGAATCAATAAATGAGTTGATATCTGTTGTTGCAATTAAAGCTCGATCTGCATAAGGAACGAGTGGCGACATTAGGTGATCGGTGATAACAACCGTTTTTGCCCCCCTTTGTTTTGCATACTTTAAAACTTCTACCGTTCTTTTCGTATAACGTGCAAAACCAAAGCCAATAACAAGGTCATCGCTCTTTATATCAAGTAAATGCTCTGAAACACCATCAGCCTGACGAATCATTTCTGTATTTTGAAGAACTAAGTCTAAATAAAACTCTAAAAATGAGCCTACACTTGTAGCACTCCGATAAGCAATGATATAAATTCTTTTCGCCTTTCGAATATCATTGACAGTTTGTAAAAAAACATCGGGGTCCATTTGATTTAACGTTACTTTTAAATTTTGAATGTCATCCGATAAAACTTCTTTCACAACATTTCCAGGTTCTTCATTCGCTTCTGTCGTACGAGCAAATACTTCTGCTGAAGTCCACTTGCGTTGCAGCGCTTCTTGCAAATGTCTTTGTAAATCAGGGTAACCTTTATAATTTAAAAATACCGCAAAACGGATAACAGTTGCTTCCCCGACACCAACATTTTTTGCTAACTTTGATGCTGTTAGAAATGGTGCTGTTTCCATATTTTCAGTCAAATAGTTTGCAATTTTTTTATGTGACTTACTCATCTTTTCTTGCATATCAACAATTCTACGATACACTTCACTCGTTAACATTGCCCTCACCCACCTAGCTATACCCTCTAAAAAGAAAGAAAGGGGCTACACTTAAAATCTTATCGTGTACCCCCTTTAACTTCCCCTAAACGTTAATTCATCACGAGCAAGGAAATATTTTAAAGAGTATAATAATAGATTTTTTTAATGGTGACCGCCGCAAACTTTTTTCAACACTCTCTCATATGCTTTTAATGTTGCATCAACCTCTTTTTTGCCATGGGCAGTTGATAAACTATACCGATTTAGTGGCTTCGTATAAATTCCTTCATTTAATAGATGCATATCAATTTCTTTTCTAAGCGATAGGTCAGTTTGCTGGAGGTCACGATAATTACGAATATTCTCCTTATTAGTTAATACTACACTAAAAATAGAACCAATGCCAACCGCTTTCATACCAATCTTATGCTGTTTAAATAATTGTTCTAATCCTTGCTTTAATATTTCTGTATGGTTAAAAACATCATCTATTTTTTCTTCTAACACTTCGACAGTCGCTAAACCGGCGGCTAGTATCATCGGGTGTCCATTATAAGTACCGCTATGGAATAATACATCTTTAGACTTTGATTTTACACTTTGACTAGAGTCAAATACATCAGCACCTCTTCTTGGTGAGCTTTCAAGCATAATATCCTCTCTTCCACCAACAATACCGATCGGAAAACCTCCCCCTACGACTTTACCTAATGCTGTAATATCAGGCTTTATTTTATATAATTGCTGTGCCCCACCTAAAGCAACTCGAAAACCTGTTTTTACTTCGTCAAAAATGAGAAGTATACCTAGCTCTTTAGTAATTCGTCTAAGCCCTTGCATAAAACTTTCTGTAGCTGGAATAAATCCACCTTGGACCGGTTCGATCATCACGGCAGCAAGTTCATGCTGATGCTTCTTCAAAATCGCTTCACATGCTTCTAACTGATTAAATGGAAGGATAATTGTATTTTCTGCTTCTTTTTCAGGTATCCCTTTTGATTCAATGACTGCATTTGGGGTAAGCTCTTCCCCTGCTTCACTTATCGGAGGAGAAACACTTACTAATACTTCATTGTAACCACCGTGATAATGCCCTTCAAACTTAGCTATTTTGTACTTGCCCGAGTATGCATAAGCAAGTCTCAAAGCTAACAAAGTCGCCTCAGTTCCTGAATTCGTATATCTTAACAATTCCATTGAAGGATAGTGTTGTTGTATTTTCTTTCCAAACGTATATTCTAATTCATGAGGCGCTCCAAATAGGCAAGTTCCATTTTGATTTAACTGTTTGATGATTGCTTCAGTTATTTTTTCGTGACCATGACCTAGCATTAAAGCGCCATATGCAAGTAAATAATCAATATATTCATTACCGTCAACATCCGTTAAATATGCACCCTGCCCTTTATTCATTACAATCGGGTATGGATCAAACGATTTAATGTTAGCTGTCACTCCACCTGGCATAACTTCTTTTGCTTTCTTCATCCATTCTAATGATTTACTCGTTCTTTCGAAATAATTCGGTAATGGATAATCAACCTTTTGGATAGCCATTTTTTATTATTCTCCACCTTTTCGTTAAATTTAATTTCATAATTTCATTTTTTTGAATTATTTACTTCATTTTATGATAAAATGACAGTTTTGTGAAGGGTTAAATCCAAAAATATTAAATTATGAAATTAAAATTTCGAATTCTAGTAAATGAATGATAGATTTCATTTTTGTCAAGAAGCGAATTCAAAAAACCGCAAAAAACCGATATATATGAAGAAATTTCTCCAAAAAAAATGATTTCTTAAACTTTTCCTTCATTTTTGACCTAATTTAGCTTTTTTTGCTATAATCAAAATGCTGATTAAATATTAATAGAGGAGATGATAGAATGGCGATGCCTAAATACGTAACTAACATCGATAAAATTGAAGGTATTCCTCAAGAAGAGAGAGAAAAATTAAAGAAGATTACCGAGAAGTATGTTTTTCGTGTGAATGATTATTATTTAAATCTCATTGATTGGAATGATCCGAACGATCCCATTCGTAAATTAGTTATACCTAATGAAGGAGAGTTATCAGAATATGGGCGCTGGGATGCTTCCGATGAAGCGACAAACTACGTAGTACCAGGCTGTCAACATAAATATGGCACAACTGCTTTATTAATTGTTTCAGAAGTATGTGGTGCCTACTGTCGTTATTGTTTCAGAAAACGTTTGTTCCGAAATGATATAAAAGAAGCAATGAATGACGTAAACCCTGGAATTGAATACATTGCCAAAAACCCGCAAATTAACAATGTCCTACTTACTGGTGGGGATTCATTAATTTTAGCAACAAAGAAACTGCGTCAAATTATCGAACGTTTACGTGAAATTGACCATGTAAAAATTATTCGTTTAGGTTCTAAAATGCCTGTTTTTAACCCAATGCGTATTTATGAAGATGAAGAGTTACTAGAACTCATTCGTGAATATTCGACACCAGAAAAACGAATTTATGTAATGGCTCACATTAATCACCCAACAGAAATTACAGAAGAAGCAAAAAGAGGTTTCCAAGCACTCCACGATGCAGGTGCCATTGTTGTAAACCAAACACCTGTTTTAAAAGGTATTAACGACGATCCAGTAGTTTTAGGAGAATTGTTAGACAAGTTATCATGGGCTGGTGTGACACCTTATTACTTCTTTATTAACCGACCTGTTGCAGGTAATAACGACTTCGTATTATCACTCGAAGAAGCCTACAACATTGTTGAACAAGCAAAAGCGCGCACTTCTGGGCTTGGTAAGCGTGTCCGCTTATCAATGAGTCACACATCTGGGAAAATTGAAATATTAGCCGTTGAAAATGGAAAAGCTTACTTAAAATATCACCAATCTAGAGATAACGAATACGGTAAGTTTATGATCTTAGACTGTCCAGACAACGCTGCATGGTTTGACGACCTTCCAGGAAATGAAAAATATTGGAATGCACCAAAAAAGAAAACTGAAGAAGTCGTCTCAGCAAATGACTTTATTGCCGAAAAAGAATTAATAGGTACGAAATAAAAAAAGAGGTTGGGACAAAAGTGTCTGACACCACGCGGATCCCACTAAATATAGACGTAAAAATTTATCATATGTCTATATTCGGTGTCTAGCGGTGTCTGACACTTTGTTTTGTCCCAGCCTCTTTTCATCATGCTTACATATTTGAATGGTAATTGTTCCAG
>SKSA01000346.1 GCA_007118195.1 Anaerobacillus sp.
TCATGAATACCTAAGTTCCATAACTGTTTAATGAGAAGCGTATGATTAACATTATCGAAAAATCCTTTAATATCAACATCAACAACGTAATGTAGTTGTGATTGATTAATCAAGAATTGTGCTCTAGCCATAGCATGATGAGTAGACCTTAACGGTCTAAATCCATAACTATGTTTATAGAAATGAGTTTCAGCAATCGGTTCAAGAACTTGTTTAAAACATTGTTGAATGATACGGTCAAGAATGCATGGAATGCCAAGTGGTCTAAATTTACCGTTTTCCTTTTCAATCCATTTTCGTCTGACCTTCTTAGGATGATAGTTTTTTAGTTTTGTTTGGATTATTTTCACTAGTTCATTTTCCGATAATTTTTTAATATCTTTGATGGTTTTCCCATCTGTACCAGGTGTTTTCGAGCCTTTATTGGATTTCATTGTGCGGTAAGCTAGTAGAATATTTTCTCTTGAAGTGATGATTTCATATAGATGATCAAAGGACTCGATGTTTCTAGCTCTTTCGTGCAAATCCGTAAAGGTTTCCGTCATATTGTAGTAATCCCAATATCTCAAAGTTGACACTGTGGCATCCCTCCTAAAGAGTGATATCCCCACATTCTTACCCGATCGGTGTCATTCACTTGAAGAAAATAATCGTTCTAATTCGCTAGACTTGAGGCTGTTCCTTCACTCCCATTACAGGAGATTCTTCGGTCGTACCTCTACCTTCGCAAGAATAAATGCATTTCGGTTTTTGCCTTATAACAAACGTTTTGGATGACAGTCCTTTTTTCAACGTTTCTTGCTTCCCAAGTACCTTACAACGTAGCTATCCATTCTAGACGTAGGTGCTTCCTTTAAGCCTGTGAGCTTGATACCGCCATTGTTCGGTATAGCGTATTTCAGAGGAAGCAGTTTTACTCTACACCACCCACCCCAACGTTTGTTGGGACATAGCTTTACACTATGTTCTAACTTTAGCCCCTTAACTTCGGAAGTTCGTCAGTTCCTTTTGAGAGGAACATTCTCACCATATCTAGTTTTTCAGCCATCCGGCATATCAGTTAACATACCTTTTCCAATGAAAGGGCTCTAGTCTTCCTTCTGCCGACTCTACCTGTGCTTCGAACCCCATGAACTGTCATTCATGACGCACGCAGGAGTCTTGATGGGATTGTTTCAGGAAACATGGTTCCGTCATTCCAATCAGCCGTTGTAAAGTTGAAGTATTTCTAGTAAACTTCCTGTATTTTCACGCTAAATAGCGTTTATAACAGAACTTGTCGCGCGCTTCCGTTAATGGAATAAGAGAAAGACCTTTTACGTTTAAGTTAACTTTTGGATAAGTTTTTAAATGTTTATAATTAATTAACTGACCATCTGCACTTACTACAACTATATCTTCACCATAAGTTATATGAGCACGATAATATGGTTTAACCTTTAAAGTAATTTCATATGCTCCACCTACACCATATAACTGCTTTATCTTTAAGATTTCCGTTTGATAAGAAGCCCAAGTAAGACCTGCTGGTGCATCCTTATCATCCTTATAAATCTTATCTATTGCTTTATCAATGGGCTCTCTAAGGCTATTTATCAGGGCATATTTGAGTGTATCACATAATTCTGTTTCAGCTTCATTTATCGTTTGTGCATAAGTTGATGTATTATAACTTAATAAAATTACTGCCAAGATCAATGTTATAGTCACTTTTTTCATAATTGTCTCACCTCTATTTTAGTATTTGAAACTAAAATGGGCTTATTCAATTATAGCGCTGCCTCGTTAGTTGAATAACGCATTCCTGATACTTCTTTTAACATCAAAACCTAAAATTCCTAAAACAATAATTTTGCCCTCAAAATAACATAGTAAGTAACACTGCTTTTAGCATATTAAATAGAAGAAGGACATCGATGTGTCTTGTCCAAAAGAGGTGCTAAAAGTCCTGACTGAGGACAGTGTCTCCTCATTTTCGTAAAGACCTCACAATTGTCACTGAAGCTCCAGGTGGACAGTTTGCATCTTATGTGGGAATGGTGGCTATGTGAGGAGAAAAAAGTTGCTTACGTAGAGCCAGTGTGTACAGACCCAGACTTTCGAAAAAAGGGATTAGGAAAAGCTGCTTTATTGGAAAGTATACGTCGCTGTATTGAATTCGGAGCAGAAGAAGTGATTGTCGAATCCTCACTGCCAATCTACTTATCGTCGGGATTTTTCCCGAAATTTATTAGGCACCCTTGGGACAAAGAGTTCTAATCTATTTTAACGAGTGGTTAAATGTTGGAGTTGAATAAAGTTAATTTGAAAATAAAAAGTGCATAACTGGAACAACGTAATACACTTTCTTTAGACATCGTTTCTTTTTTAATTAGAGTAATATATTAACGCAAGAAAAATAGTATGAATGATAAAGTGGGGAAAACAAAGTGTTAGTTACCATTAGACATTATATACAGATGAATGTTAAACCAATACATCTATATTTAGTTCTTGTGTCTGGTTAGCTAACACTTATGTGCCCCCCTTTTTTTCTGTCACGAATTTTCGTTGCTTTGTTTAATTTCTTTTTCGCTTAACATCTCATTGACTTCTTCTAATTGTTTGTGCTCGTCAACAGAGTCTCCTGCATAAACAGGAGTCGAGTGAAAAATATCTTTTGAATCGATATCACTTCTGATGGTTATTTCTTCTTTTTCTAAAAAAATGTCTTCTTTTTTCTTAGTCAAAAAAACGCCTCCTCAAATATCAATCATTATTAGTTATTCCCAATGCTTTTCCTAATACTTAAACAGTGGTAAAATCTTAATACTGTGTTATGGAATGAAAGTTATTAAATACGTTTAACTAATGGAGGGCCTTAAAGTGACATTTAAGTTTAATACAAAAACAGTCCATTTTCAAAAAAAGTCAGAGGAAAAAAACGTTAGCAAATCACAACCTATATATCAGACATCGGCATTCTCATTTAAAGACTTAGATGATATGGAAGATTTCTTTAGGGGGAATAAAGAATTTTTATATACGAGGTATAGTAATCCTAATACGGAAGATTTGGGACAAGGTGTAGCACAATTAGAAGGAGCGCCCAAAGGGGTGGCTACTTCTTCTGGGATGTCAGCAATATTAGTGGGGGTACTCTCAGTCGTGGGCCATGGCGATCATATTGTTGCTTCTGAGGATATTTATGGGGGGACATATCAGCTTTTTGCTAATGAACTAAAAGAGTTTGGGATTGAGGTTTCTTTTATTTCCATGAATAATTTATTGGAAATTGAACAAGCTATTAAAGAGAACACGAAGCTATTATATTCTGAGTCAATTACGAACCCGTTATTAAGGGTAGAAGATATTGATGGACTTGTTACTTTAGCAAAAAAATTTAATTTAAAAACGATGTTTGATAATACATTTGCAACACCGTTTTTAATTAAGCCTTATGAATTAGGTGCGGATCTAGTTGTTCATAGTGCAACTAAATACATTGGTGGTCATAGTGATGTCACTGCTGGAGTATTGGTAGGCGATGAAACGATAATGGCTAAAGCTAAATCAAAAGTTGTTAATTTGGGATGTAATTTAAGTCCATTTGAAGCATGGTTAGCTTGTCGTGGCTTAAAAACTTTAGCAGTAAGAATGTCTTGCCAAGTAAAAAATGCTCAAGCGTTAGCGGACTACCTTCGCAATAATGAGAGTATTAAAAAAGTGTATTACCCAACTACTGTTTCGGAAAATGGAAATGGAGCGATCGTTACGATTGATCTTGGCGAAAAATGTGATTTGAATTTGTTTTTTCAATCATTAAATTGGATTAAAATTGTTCCAACATTAGCAGGTGTAGAAACATCAGTCACGTACCCTGTAGGTACATCACATCGTTCAGTACCAGATTCAATAAGAAGCAAGTTAGGAATCACTAAAGGGCTTGTGAGAGTTTCTTTAGGAATTGAAGATTCAGAAGATATCATTCAAGCTTTTTCGGAAGCAATCGAAAAAGCTAAAGTGTAAATTTGCATTCAAGCTTTGCTTGTGTTATTATTAACAATATCACAAGCAAAGCTTACCGAAAAAATTCGGGTGAAGAAGAAATAATTTATTATTATCGCGGGGTGGAGCA
>SKSA01000164.1 GCA_007118195.1 Anaerobacillus sp.
CAAATTACGGGAGCAATACTTTATGGAGTCAGCACTCAATGACAGAGGGTAAAAACTATGCCTAATTCATATATATTCATCTAAGTAAAAAGCGTATAGACAAACGTCTCGAATGGCAAAAGAAAAGCGAAAGTTATTGTAAATTGTCTTTTATATATTCAAGTGCCTCAGCCACATGTTCTTTCACTCTTACCTTTCGCCACTCTTTCGCGAGCTTACCTTCTTGATCAATAATAAATGTCGAACGCTCAATGCCCATGTATTCTTTGCCGAAGTTTTTCTTTAACTTCCAAACTTCATAAGCTTCTGCTACTTGATGATCCTCATCGGCAAGTAGCAAAAATGGAAGACCATGTTTTTCAATAAATTTGTCATGTCTAGCTAGCGGATCCGGACTAACTCCTAAAATCACCGCATTTAATTCTTCGAAATTTTTATGTAAATCTCTAAAGTCACACGCCTGAGTCGTGCAGCCTGGTGTCATATCTTTCGGATAAAAATAAAGCACGACATTTTTCCCACGGAAATCTGAAAGCTTCACCTTTTCACCGTTGCTTGCTTCACATGTAAAATCAGGTGCCAATTGGCCAATTTCTACCGTCATGATGATCCCTCCATGATTTGATTTTTGAGTTTTGAGATACCTGTCGCTTCAGACAGTAGCCTTCACTCATATTTTGTTATATTAATAAGGGTAACCAAACTTCAACATTCGTACAACTAATTTGCTTTAACACTCTCTTTATAATGAATGACGGTAGAGACAACGAAAGCAGCCGGTAGTAAGTAACCAAAAAAAGCTTCGAGCATCGCGATCCAACGACCAACCCCTAAAGGTGTAATATCACCGTACCCTACAGATAAAATCGTTACCGCACTAAAATACATCGCATCCTCTAAAAGGTGCATAAACGAGCCACCGACTCGCGCCTCCCCCTCGGTTAATACAGAAACCCCCATTAACTCAAGAGCGATATATAAACACCCAAACCCCATTGCTACAGTCATATACACCAAAAGCAAGATAATAAAATTGCGAATACTAATCCGCTTCCCTTGGAAAATTGGTTTATTTTTCAACAGTAATAATACACTCATCATAATGCCAATCACGGCGATTAGCATGACTAAAATTAAAATCACTTTGCCCATAACAAAACCACCTCTCTTTTACTATATGAGGAGGTGGTTTTGTTTAGGACAGGTATAGTTCACAGGATCCATAACCCCGTTTGACCACGGAACTGTACGATCATGTATTTCCACCCATTATGAGTGCGATGGACGACTAGTTACCAGCACCGCGATATTTCTTCACCCCTGAATTCCATAAAAAGATCGCAAGCGACAAAAAGATCATTCCCATCACAGGGGTTAAAAAAGCGTAAAAATACCACTCTTCACGGTTAAGAAAATACGCTGCTGGATAAACGCCAACAAAAGCAAACGGTAAAATCCACGTTAAAATATAACGGATCACACGATGATAAATATCCACAGGATACCGGCCGTAATTACCGATGTTATACATCATCGGCATAATGTCCGTCCGGCTATCCGACCAAAAACCGATGCTAGCAAGCGAAATGAAAATCCCCGCATAAATAAATGCCCCACCTAGCACCATTGCAATAAAAATGAATATGTCATACCAGGCGATCGTTAGCCCGAGCGCAGAACCTGCATAATACATAATCACAAGCCCTGTGATCACACCGAATAGCGATTCAAGCTCCATTCTTTCCATAATTATTTGAAAAAGACTATGAATCGGCCTCGTTAAAACACGATCCATTTCCCCTTTCACAATATAACGGTCATTAAAATCCCAAATGTTAAAGAACGAGGAAAATAACGCATAAGGCACTAAAAAGAACCCGTATATAAAAATAATTTCTTCACGACTCCAGCCACTTAAAAGTGCCGTATGACCGAACACGACTAAAATAAAAATTAAGTTCACGGCTTGAAATAATAAATCTGAAAAAATTTCTACGACCGTGTCAACACGATACGTCAGCCTCGTTTTTAAATATTGCGAGGCATACTGGAAAAAGATTGATACATAAAACATCTTCCTTTAGCCCCCTTGCACAATTAACTGCTTTTTAGCTAAAAGCCATAAAAGCTGAATTGGAATAATTAAAACGAGCGCCCAAAATGCTTGCAAGGCAATCGCGGTATAAATTTCACTTCCGACGAAACCTTCTGTAAAGATCATACTCGGAATATAACTGATCGCTTGAAAAGGTAAATATGTCATCACAGACTGCGCCCATAACGGATAAAAAGAAATCGGTAATAACAGTCCTGAAAAAAGATCGATAACGACTCGTTTTGCACGAATGAGCCCTGAATTATTAAATAAAAAGAACGTCATAATTCCAGTAAGTAAATTAATTTGTGTATTTACAATAAAGCTAAACATTAATGATACGAAAAATAAGCCCCATGTTACAATATTTGTCGAAAAACTAATCGGAAACAAAAGTGCTACGATGAACATCCCCGGCACCGAAAAGAACAGTAGACGAAACAAACCTTCACCAAGCCCTTGCATCGTTTTCATCCCTAAATAGTTGTATGGACGGATCATCTCGATCGCGACTTTTCCATCTTTAATTTCATTCGCGATTTCTCGATCAATATTATTAAAATAAAACGCTCTTGCCATCCACGCAACCGCTACGTATGTCGTCATTTGTAAAACAGAAAGCCCTTGAATTTCTTCTTTCCCACCATAAATCGCTGTCCATAAAAAATAGTAAGCCCCGATATTAATACTATAAATAAGAATGCCACTGTAATAATTCGTCCGATAAGCAAGCATCATCAAAAAACGGACGCGAATCATTTCTATATACTTGCTCATGAAGTCGCCATTCCTTCTTCATAAATTTTACGGATGATTTCCTCTGTTGAAATTTCATTGATCCGCACATTTTTTATCGGATTTCTTTGGACAACTTCACTAATTAACCGCGAAACCGCTCTTTCATCACCATCAACCGTCGCTATCCACGTTTGACCATCTTTCTTTTCCCAATGAATCGCCCTCTGGTGCGGTAACTGCACCTCTGTTACATTGGCTAAAAACTGAAACTCTACTTGCTTTCCTTCTACAGAGTTTTCTTGCAACTTAGCTAACTTGCCATCATAAACGATTTTTCCTTCATCTAATAAAACGACTCGTTCACATAAAGCTTCAATATCGGTTAAATCATGGGTCGTTAGAAGAATGGTCGTTTTATACTGTTCATTTAATTCTTTTAAAAATTTACGAATTTTCAATTTAACTAAAACGTCTAGCCCAATCGTCGGTTCATCTAAAAATAATAATGGCGGATTGTGAATCAGTGCTGCTGCTAATTCACAACGCATCCGTTGTCCTAAAGATAACTTTCGCACCGGCTTGTCCAACAGTGGTCCAATTTCTAACGTTTCAATCACATATCCCATATGACTGTTATAATCTTCATCTGACACACGGTACACCTTTTTTAATAAGCGAAACGATTCTTGAACGGCAATATCCCACCAAAGCTGCGAACGCTGCCCAAAAACAACTCCAATAGTTTGAACAAACTCTTCTCGTTGTTTATGAGGATTCATTCCATTAACAGTAACCGTCCCAGATGTTGGCGTCAAAATGCCAGTGAGCATTTTGATCGTTGTTGATTTACCAGCACCATTTTCACCAATATAACCAACCATTTCCCCTTGCTTTACGTTGAAAGAAATATCATTTACAGCAGATAAAACTTTATAATTTCTCGTAAACAAATCTCTGAAGGCACCTGTTAAACCCACCCTACTTGAATACGATTTAAAATCTTTTCGCAAATTACAAACTTCTATAACATTCATTATTATCTTCCTCCTGAAATTTTCGAAAGCGCCAGCTACTGCCAACACGACCCTAAACGGAGTCATCGTCAAAACATTCAGTTTTACATAAAAGCACTCAGCAAATCTTAAACTTTACAATATTTTACGTATAGAAGTTTTGACACTACCATTTTCAGCTAGTTAAGTGTAACCCGTCAACTGTAATCCTTCAAGTATTCCGGGTAACTACCTATAATATCGGAAATGCTAAGTGTATTCGTTCGAAAAA
>SKSA01000380.1 GCA_007118195.1 Anaerobacillus sp.
GCTACCTAATGTAACGTCCATTGTTCAAAATATTAATGCGAAACGAACGAATGTAATCTTTGGTGATGAAACGAACGTACTGTGGGGAGAAGAGTACATATACGACACGATCGGAGATGTGAAATTTGCGATTTCTGCACGATCTTTTTATCAAGTGAATCCTGAGCAAACGAAAGTTTTATACGATAAAGCACTGGAATATGCACAGTTAACTGGTTCTGAGACGGTCATTGACGCTTACTGTGGCATTGGAACGATTTCATTATTTTTAGCGCAAAGAGCACAGCACGTTTATGGCGTTGAAATTGTTCCAGAGGCGATTAGTGATGCGAAGCGAAATGCGCGATTGAATAAAATGGAAAATGTCGACTTTGCGGTTGGTGAAGCAGAGAAAGTGATTCCTTGGTGGTACGCCCAAGGGGTACGTGCGAATGTCATCGTTGTAGATCCACCAAGAAAAGGTTGTGATCAAGCACTTCTTGATACAATGATAAAAATGAAACCAGAACGAGTGGTTTATGTGTCGTGCAATCCGGCGACATTAGCTCGTGACTTACGTATTTTAGAAGACGGGGGGTTTAAAACCGTAGAAGTACAACCGGTAGATATGTTTCCTCACACGAATCATTGTGAGGCTGTCGCGAAACTTGTTTTAAAATAAAGTTTGTCACTTTACCAAAGGGGTCTGCCCCCGCATAGGGATAACGAAAATTTGTTACAAATGAAAATTGAAGTTTGAAGAGTTTGAGGATTTCCTCAAACTCTTTTTAGTGCTGAAGTCGATTTTGCGTTACTTAAAGAAATTTATCGTCGTATTAGCGGAACTGCGCTAATGTCGTTTTCTTAAAGCTCGCCCAAAGTGGAGCTGTCAAAGTGTCAGACACCGTTAGGCACCAAATATAGACGGATAATAAATTTATACGTCCATATTTAGTAAGTTCTACATGGTGTCAGACACTTATGGGACAGTCCCATAGTGATATTTATTAAAATGAAAAGTATAAAAATCGTGTTACATCTTCTTTCAAAAGTCGTTACAAAAAATGATAGTCATGTAAAACTATAAACATGATTTTATTTACAGTTTTCACAAAAGGGGCTTAAAAACATGAAGATTAGTCATTTATTTACCTTTAAAGACGAAAGAATGAAAGTTTTGCATTTAACTTGGATTGCATTTTTTATTGCCTTCTTCACTTGGTTTAATATGGCTCCTTTAGCGACTACGATGCTTGAAAGTATGGATTGGCTAACAGGAGAACATATAGCTGCTTTAGCAATTTTGAATGTGGCGCTTACAATACCGGCAAGAATTTTAATCGGTATTTTACTTGACCGCTTTGGTCCACGGAAGGTTTATTCAGGTTTATTAATTGTTATGGCAATTCCAACATTTTTCTTTGCATTCGGCAATAGTTGGGTACAATTAATGATTTCACGTTTACTGATTAGTAGTATCGGCGCAAGTTTTGTGATTGGAATTAGAATGGTATCAGAATGGTTTCCGCCCAAAGACATTGGTTTTGCAGAAGGAGTTTACGGTGGTTGGGGAAATTTCGGCTCAGCCGTAGCTGCGATGCTTTTGCCATGGGTAGCGTTAACGATGTTCGGTGGTGAAAATGGGTGGCGTTATGCTGTCGCTTTATCAGGGATCTTTTGTATCGTGTATGCAATTATTTACTTTAAATTAGTGAAAGACACCCCCGAGGGTAAAGAGTATATCCGCCCGAAACGAAATGGAGCAATGGAAGTAAGTAGTTGGAAAGATATGGTTCAACTAATTGTTTGGACGCTTCCACTCGGTGGTGCGCTAGCAGTACTAGCGTGGCGACTGGAAGGAATGGGTTTCATCTCAACAACAGTTTTGTATGTTACGTACGGGGTAATCTTACTAACGATGATTTATCAAGTGTATAAAATTCTTCAAGTGAATGTTCCAATTTTGAAAAAAGGTGTTCCGAAAGACGATCAATATAAGTTTAAAAATGTTGCAGCCTTAAATACCACTTACTTTGCAAACTTTGGTGCAGAACTTGCGATTGTGTCAATGTTACCGATGTTTTTTCAATTAACATTTTCACTTACACCAACAACAGCAGGCCTGATCGCAGCATCATTTGCTTTTATAAATTTAGTAGCGCGTCCTTTAGGTGGAATTTTATCTGACCGAATGGGGAGCCGTAGAAATGTCATGCTTATGTATATGCTCGGTATATCGTTAGGCTTAGCGGCAATGGGACTTATTCATTCAGGTTGGCCACTAGCATTAGCGATTGCGATCACGGTATTAACATCTGTATTTATACAAGGTGCTGAAGGAGCAACGTTTGCGGTCATTCCGATGATCAAAAAGCGTATTACCGGACAAATCGCCGGGATGGCTGGTGCATACGGGAATGTTGGAGCAACGATATACTTAACGATTTATACATTTGTGACACCACAGCAATTTTTCTTTATTTTAGCAACCGGTGCATTTGTTAGTTTTCTCGTTTGTTATTTTTATTTAGATGAACCAGAGAATGCTTTTGCAGAAGACTATTATGTGTCGTCGGTCGATGAAGCCAATGAGAGCGACAATTCTACTGTAGAAGAACTAAGAAAAAGAGCATTATAATCCGCGAGTAATTAACTGAAGATTCGATATATTAAAAAGGGGGAAGTGACAATGGCAAAAAAGAAACTCGTTTTAATAGGAAATGGTATGGCTGGAGTACGTTGTATTGAAGAAATTATCAAATTAGGTGGTCATGATTTATTTGAAATCACCATTTTCGGGAGCGAGCCACATGTCAATTACAACCGAATTATGCTTTCTGCGGTTTTAGCAGGGGACACGACGGTTAAGGACATCGAGATGAACAGTCTTGAATGGTATGAGGAGAATGAAATCACTTTATATCGTAATGAAACGGTGACCCAGCTTAATCAAGAAAAACAACAACTCCATACTACTAATGGGAGAGTAGTAGACTATGATTATGCAATATTAGCGACAGGTTCTGATCCGTTTATTTTACCGATTCCAGGGGCTGACTTAGAAGGGGTTATCAGTTTTAGAAGTATCGAAGACTGTGAAACGATGATTGAAACAGCTAAAAGCTATAAAAAAGCAGTCGTCATTGGTGGCGGTTTACTTGGATTAGAAGCAGCACGAGGTTTATTAAACTTAGGAATGGAAGTCGATGTTGTTCATTTACAAGATCATTTAATGGAAAGGCAGCTAGACGAAACCGCAGCGAAGTTGTTGCGCCAAGAGCTAGAGCAACAAGGAATGAATTTTTTAATGGAAAAATTGACGAGCGAAATATATGGTAAACGACGAGTGGAAAAGGTCAAATTTAAAGATGGTACGGAAACAGAGGCAGATCTAGTAGTAATGGCAGTGGGTATTAAGCCGAATGTAGCGGTAGCGAATGAATGTGGGATTGAAGTGAACCGTGGCATCGTCGTCAATGATTTTTTACAAACGAACATTGACAACATTTATGCAGTAGGAGAATGTGCGGAGCACCGTAATATTGTCTATGGACTCGTTGCCCCACTTTGGGAGCAAGGAAAAATACTAGCAAGCCACATTACGGGGCTAAATACAGGTACTGGCTACAGCGGTTCGGTTCTTTCAACAAAATTGAAGGTATCGGGAGTGAACGTTTTTTCTGTAGGTGAGTTCCACGATTCAACGGAGACAAAAAGCATTCGAATTCAAGACGAATTCATGGGGATTTATAAGAAAGTGTGTATCAAAGGCAATCGAGTTATTGGGGCGGTCCTGTATGGAGATACTAGCGAAGGCACTAAATTGTTTAATATGATTCAGTCTGAGGAAGATGTTTCAGAGCTTTCATCTGTTAGCATCATTCAAAATAATAGTGATAAAACAGACTTAAGTGTAGCGGATGCACTAGTTGATAGTGACAATGTATGTGGCTGTAATGGTGTCACAAAAGGAGAGATTGTTAAAGCGATCAAAGAAGATGGTTTATGTTCAGTGAACGAGATTAGTAGTTGTACGAATGCGGGACGATCGTGTGGATCGTGTAAACCAGTGGTCGCTGATATTCTTGCAGCGACTATTGGGTCA
>SKSA01000068.1 GCA_007118195.1 Anaerobacillus sp.
CTGAATTTGAAGTGAGCTTACAAATTAAAATGGCGATCCAACGCATTGAGAGCGGCGAAGAAGCTGCAGGTTCAGTATGGCAGCAAATGACGAATGCCAGGAAGAAGGAATAGTTTTGTCGATCGTCGTTGTTTTGCTTAGGTTAACTTTTATAGATTAGCGCATGGCTGTGAAACATAAAAAAAGTAATGGGAGGTGCGGTCTGGCTAGATCGTGCCTTCAATTATTTGACCCCACCTGCTCTTCGTATTAAATACTCCATATCGAAAATTCAATTTATCCGATTATTTATAGCCAGAATGGCGATAATAGTATTGTTAAGCTTCGAGCTGAAAATGTAATTGAAAGGGGAGTTTATTATGCCAAAAGGAGCTACGGAAACTAGTACGCTTAAAGTTGGTGATCAAGCACCAGACTTTACAGCAAAAGCTCACGGTGACCGCATGGTGTCGTTAAGTGATTATCGCGGAAAGCAAAATGTTTTTTTATGTTTTTATCCTCTAGATTGGACACCAGTCTGAGGCGCGCAAATGCCTTCATACGAGGATGACCTTTCTCGTTTTGAAGAGTTTGATACCCAGGTCTTGGGTATTAGTGTAGATAGTGTTCATAGTCATGATGCTTGGGCAAAATCGATTGGTGGATTATCTTATCCGTTATGTGCCGATTTTTACCCTCATGGAGAAATTTCTGAAAAGTATGGAGTTCTTCGTACAAACCCAGAAGAACCAGCGTATGGTGCATCAGAACGTGCTTTATTTATCATTAATAAAGAGGGAAAAGTACAGTGGATTGATGTTCACCCGATCGGGGAACAACCAGATAACGAAGAATTATTTGACGTGCTAAGAAAGCTTTAAATGAATGTTCGAAATCGTTGATAGTGAGGGGGATGTGTATGGAACTTTCTCGTAAAGCACTACCATATACACCTAATGATAAACCGTTACATGAAATGACGATAATGATTGTTTCAACTTCAGGTGTTCATCTGAACGATCAGGAACCGTATAATACGGATCCTTCAGAAGGAGACGCAACGTATCGAGTGATCCCGGGTGATGTCGATACGAAAGATTTAACAGTGACTCACTCAGCTCCGAAAGGTCATTACAACACCGATTATCCGAAAGAGGATATTAATTGTGTATTTCCGATTGAGCGGTTAAGAGAGATGGTTGATGATGGAGATCTCGGTGGGGTAGCTGAAAAGCATATAACAATGATGGGCTACTCAATGAGATTAAACAAGATCAATAAAGAAACGATCCCAGCCCTTGTCAAAGAAGTAGTACGCTCTAAAGCTGATGCTGTACTTTTAACAGCTGGCTGACCACTTTGTCATCGCACTGTAGTTACAGTGCAGCGTGGAATTGAAGCACAAGGCATCCCTACAGCATTGATTACTCTTGATGTAGAGCAATCAAGTTTAATGAGACCGCCACGTGCAATTCATCCAATTGGCTTCAAGTTTGGTCAATCTTTAGGGAAACCAAATGACAAAGCGACACAAATGAAAGTTCTTCAAGTCGCGTTAGAAGAACTAACAAAAAGACAAGAGCCAGGGAATATTCATGAAGTAGATTTTCCGAGCTATAAGCAATAAGAAATGAAGGGGACGACCTTAAATGTGCGTCCCCTTTTCAGTTCTATTGGCGCTAGGATGCAACCTGATAATAAAGTGGTAAAAAACTAAAGTAAGTGGTTGAACGAATAAATATATAGACGGAGAGTAAATAAGTTTCCATTCTTTAAACGTAAAGAAATTAAAATGAATGGCAATTTTTTCGAAAACTCCCCCAAAAATCGCAAAACCTAGTAAATACAAAACTAATCGCCCACCCGTTAATTTAAAGTGTACATAAATATAGACGAATACGTAGCAAAAGAACGAGTAAAGTGGGTAAGAGATTAAATCAAATAGTTCATACTTTCCTGAATCTAATACGTTATAAAGGTTATGGCCAGGTGCGGCTAAAATTTCATCAAAGCCGAAAAAAGGTTAATTTCACTTGGCTTGATTGTTCTTCTAATTAACTCTATTATTATATTAAAAAATTTTTTTTAAATGATTGGATTTAAGAAAGGACGCATACATAATGAAAATTTTATTTCAGCAGATATTGAAGGGGTAACTGGGGTTGCTACTAATCAACAATTAAAGGTAAATAGTGAGTATCAACGTTTTCGTAAATTAATGACGCAAGATGTAAACGCTGCAATTAATGGAGCGTTTAACGGAGGAGCGACAGAAGTCGTTGTCGCTGATGGTCACGGGAACATATCCAATATTTTTATTGAAGATTTAGATCCGAGAGCGCGTCTCATTCAAGAAAGTAAAGGAGACGTTGCCTAACGTTGAAGCGGCTATCGTTAAAAAAGGGATTGACCGTTTCTCAGCAGAACTAGTTCATCCAAAAGTGGCACAACAACTTATTAAGGAAAAATTCGAAACGGCTGTAAAAAATATTGCTAAAGTTTCACCTCTGAAAATCGATGGACCGATTACTTTTGAAATTGAATTTAAAGGGACCAGCCAAGCGTTAATGACAACGAGCATTCCATCTGTAACACAAATTAGCCCAAAAAGAATTACATTCACTTGTGATGATATGGTCACTGCTTATAAGCATATGTGGGGTTGCGTCATTATTACGATGACAGCGACAAATGGTGTGTTAGGACATGTAAATGCATAAGGAAATTTGGTATTACTAACAAAAAGCTGTCCCATAAGTGTATTCTCACCTCAATGGAATACTAATAGAAGTGTATGTTCCACACGAGCTATTGTAAGTATTTGAGGTGATTGACACTTTGCTTTTGGGACAGCTTTTTTTAACTTTTCGCAGAGATCGCTTTTACTTTATATTTTATGACACGATACACTTTTTTTGCGAGCAGTATCATATCAAAGCTTTCACTTATAGGTGCGTACGTTTTCTCAAATTCATCAGCGCTGCAAGGATATTGCTTACCGTTGGGCTCAGTCACTAAGTAATCACCAGGGTTTCCAACAACAGTACCTTCCTCGGAATCCACGGTGATTGATTTCGTGATTTTTACAGCATCGACCACAATCGGTTTTCTACGATATTTCGCCATACCTTTCCCTCCCTAAAAAATACTGCCTAGGACAGCTTATTCATTTTAAGGGAAAAAGGTGACAACTATTAGCTTGCTTTATAACGGTTCTCCCATTTTATTCGCCATTTAGTTCTTCTTTCATTTCGATTCCCTTTGTAAAGATGCTTGTACTTTTTCCAATGTGTTTTCCATTCGTCTCTTCGGTTATTTCTCATTTTGACAAAACTCCTTTATGTATTGGTCTTTAGTTCTTTCATTAATTTCTATTAAATCCTTGTCGAACCCTTTGACTTTCTTTGTCTTATTCAGTCTATTATGTTGTGATTAAGACATATTTTATCGAAAGTGCCAAATAATACGAAATAAATCACGTACCCAAGATCAAATATTTGATTTTCAATTTTAATTAAAGTAATCTTTTTAAGAAAAATTTTATTAAGGGGGAAGTTCAGTGGAGAGAAAGAAGAGGAATTATACTCCAGCAATTATTATATTAACGATTATTATTAACGGCTTAGTCATTCTTTTGTCTGGTATGCCGAGGCTTGATATTGATCCAGGTTTTGATGTCAAAATTTTGCCCCTCATCAATTCAATATTGAATTCATTCACGTTTTTATTTTTACTCGGTGCCACTTTTGCGATTTATAAAAAAAATATAAAGCTTCATACGAGATTTATTTATGCCGCGTTCACAACAACCGCCTTGTTTTTAATTACTTATGTGGCACATCATGCGTTAAGTGAAGCAACCACATTCGGTGGGGAAGGGATTATGAGTTTCATTTATTATTTTATTTTGATTACTCATATTGTTTTAGCAGCTGTAATCGTTCCATTAGCTTTAGTGACGTTAGCTCGAGGGCTAAATATGGAAAATGATAAGCATAAAAAAATTGCTAGGTGGACGATGCCACTTTGGTTATATGTTAGTTTAACTGGTGTGCTTGTCTATATTTTAATATCACCCTATTATTAAGA
>SKSA01000003.1 GCA_007118195.1 Anaerobacillus sp.
CGCAAAGCTGCACGATGAATTCTCTAAGAAGTATCACATGATGTGATTGAGGTCAGTAGCTTTACAGCGAAGCGAAAGAAAGTCGACCGACATTTTTTCATAATAGATGGTGACGGAATGCTGTCATGAGCGTTTTGTATGAAAATAAAATGACGAACCAATTTTGTGAACGTGGTCTGAGATTCACTAGAAAATCCCAGGTGAATGAATAGAATTGGTCAAAATTTTTTTGATTTTACTAGGTGAGAGGTGGAACAATGAAAAAGAACCGAAAACAGAAACAGAATGATGACGTATTTCAAATTAATGAACGACTAAATAGTGATGTTTTATCAAAATTAAAAACTGCTAGCAAGCAGTTAAAAGAAGAAGAACGAGTAGAAGCAGAAGTGAAAAGGGAGAAAGAAAAACAACGAAAAATTGAAAAGGAAAAAAATAAATCCTTTGAGGAACTACTTGACGAAAGTAGTCTCGATTGGAAAAACTATAAATAATAGATACTTTTGAATGTTTTATGAAAACTTTGAAAAATAGTCTCATAGAGTTAAACAATATGCTAAAATAGTAGAAAAGATTAGAAGTTTAGGGAGCGTTTATTATGAGACTTTGGTTAACAAAACTTTCTGTAGTCTTGATTACGTTTATGACATTTGGAATTTTTATTCCACCAACATATTTAGATGCTGAAGCATCAGAACAAGAAGTACTTATATCTAATTCTGAAAATAGCTTTTCTGGAGTTCATCCACAAGAGATTGATGAAGCAGATGAAGAAATAAATCTTGTTGATATAAATGTTCATGAACAATTTATCTCAGACGTCTTAGAGCAAGCAAAACAACAATCATTGCAAAAGTTCGGACCGAAAATTTCTAACCACGTAGGTGATGAATTTTTAAATGAAATATTGCCTAAAATCGAAGAGGTAATAAAAAACTTGGCGGAAAATACGAACGAAGATCAATTAAAGAAATATCAAATTACTGAAAAACCTTCAAGTGGTTATGGAGAAAAAATCTTTCATATTTTTGACCAACAAATGAAGGAAGACGTGGCCCGTTTTCATGTGCGTCGTGTAAACCATCCTCGAGAAGGCCATTCATTTAACTTCCATTATCATCTTTACAGTGATAGCTTTGAAAAACATTACCATTTAGGAGACATTTACTGGGATAAAAACACCCCACCTAAATGGATGTCTTAACTTTGCTAAACTTGGTTTTTCGCCAAGTTCATAGTGAAATCCAATTCAAATCAATTCAAAGAAAGGCTCGCCTAATGGCGAGCCTTTATATAATTACTTTTAGTTTTTCTTTTTTGATTGAAATTGAAACGGGGGTTTCTCCAAGCATTTCACCGTCAGCCTGGACGAGAGTCGTTCCGTTTGATTTCACTTCAATTACTTGTCCTTTTATAGAGGTCACTGAACGGTGCAATGTATGCTTACCAAGGAAAACGAGTGGAAAGAATATTAAAAGCTCCAACCGGGACAATGAATGGGCAATACATAAATTAAGGGTGTTATCTGTTTCATCTGCCTCGGGACATATTTTCAGTCCACCTCCGTAAAATGGAGTGTTGGCAATCGCAATGAGCCAAACATTTAAATAAGATTTTGTGTTGCCATCAATTGTAATTTCAACATCTGTCGGACTATATGAAAACACTGCTCGTAGTACACTAAAAACATAAGCAAGTTTACCAGCTCTAAAGTAGTTTAACCATTTTTTAATTTTTGAGCGATTTGTTATTTCAGTAACTTTAGCATCAAACCCTACCCCTACAACGGTCAGGCAAGAATTGTTGTTTACATGCATGACATTAATCATCGTCGTTTTCCCTAATAAGATTTTTTTTAGAGCTCTACGGCTATTTTTAGGAATATTTAATGCTCTAGCAAAATCATTGCCGGATCCTGCTGGTATAACTCCTATTGGGATTGACGTATTTTCAATATACCTTAACGCTTGTTGAATCGTGCCATCACCACCAATGACAACTAATGCTTTAATGTTGCAATTGGTAAGTAGATCTTTTATTTTAAAAATACCATGATCATCTTTATCTAAAACAATCGCTTTATATTTTATGTTCATTTTTGCCATCATTTTTGATATACGTTTCCAAACTTTCAACCCATTCCCTGATTGATTATTAACAATAAAGAAATACAATACATCACCTATTTTCATATAAATGTCCAAAAGTAGATATTTATAGTATACTATGAAAATAAATGCTAGTTAAATAGAAAGGGTTTAATCGATGAAACAATGGCTTATATTATCAAGTGTTATTTGTTTATTTTTACTAGTATGGGGGACGGTTATTTATCAAATTTTTTTCAAAAAAGAAGAGGCTTTAAAATTTGTGAGAGATTTACCTTCTATTCATATAGAGCACCAACAAAAAGAGCTTAATAGCAAAGATAAAGCTTTAGAAAGAGAAAGCAAAATAATAGAAGAAACTCAAACAGAAACTGAAAAAAAATATACTAAGCTAAATAAAAGAACGAATCCTCCATTACATCAAGGGATTGATTATGGAGAAGGTATCTCAATAGATGACCTCTTAAAAAGCTATGGTATTGCTATGAATAATAAGTAAGGTAAGCAACAAACATATGTAGAATATATTGAGAAGATCATGTATACTATGGTAGTAAACAAAATGAAGTAAGTACTAATTTGGTATCTACTAAAGGGGGGGACAACTATGCTGACCAACATCGGAATACCAGGCTTAGTGTTAATTCTCGTTATCGCATTAATTATTTTTGGTCCGAAAAAATTACCGGAATTAGGGAAGGCTGTAGGACAAACGCTAAAGGAATTTAAATCATCTACTCGTGAGATAACAAATGATGTAATGGAAGAATTCGAAGACGATAAGCCAAAGTCGAAATCAAAAAAATAATATTTTCTAATATTGAATAAATGATATATAATAACTTAAAATAGATTATTGGGATGTAAGATACTGTTTTTATCCGTCTTGCATCTTTTTAATGCTTATAAGAATGTTTAAAAGATTTTAATTACGCATTTAAGTTTTTTGAGCAAGCTTTTTAAGGAGATGTGTGGTATGAGCGATCAAAGTATGAACCTCCTTGATCATTTAGACGAACTTCGAAAAAGAATAATGATTATATTAGGAGCATTTATCGTATTTTTTATTGCTAGTTTTATTTTTGTGAAAGATATTTACGATTGGGTCGTTAAAGACCTAGATATGCAACTTACCGTCTTAGGACCAATGGACATCATTTATGTATATCTTATGTTAGCAGGAGTTGTCGCGCTTGCTTTAACGGTACCCGTCATTATATTGCAAATATGGCTTTTCGTTAAACCAGCTTTAACCCAACGGGAAAGAAGATTAACACTAGGGTATATTCCGGCTTCATTATTATTATTTTTAGCAGGACTATCTTTTGGATATTTCATCGTTTTACCGCTTGTTCTAAATTTTTTATTTGGTTTAGGTGGAGAAATGTTTACAATGATGTTTACAACGGATAAATATTTTCAGTTTGTTTTGCGGATGACGATACCGTTTAGTATTCTTTTTGAAATGCCATTGGTTGTCATGTTCTTGACAAGTTTAGGCATTATTACTCCGAAAGCAATGCAGAAAAATAGAAAGTATGCTTTCTTTTTTATTGTCGTTATTTCAGTATTAATTTCACCACCTGATTTTATTTCAGACGTATTAGTTATTATACCGTTACTTTTCTTATATGAAGTAAGTATCGTATTGTCAAAAATTGTTTATCGCAGAAAATTAAAGCGTGAACGAGCAGAAAATCAAGAATAAAAATTGATGAACCAATAAAGTGTCAGTTTACCTTATTCAAACTATTATAGATGTGTGCAGCAGCACATATTCTTTATATAGCGCATAAGGTGACTGGCACTTTTTTTTATAGCGAATTTATATTCTAGAACTTTTTTACTGAAATATATGGATATTTTGTGAAATCTATGATGAACAAACATTATTATAAATAATTTTACATAATTTCTTATGAATACCTATGTAAGTGAGTGAATTTCATACTACCAA
>SKSA01000172.1 GCA_007118195.1 Anaerobacillus sp.
CATTTTGTACGTCACCTCCTTTTGGTCTAAACGGCTCCTAATATATAAGGAGCAAGGGGCGAATAGTTAACATTTAGTATGTTATTTACTCGCATTTATCGATTATAGCAGAAAGCTTCTTTAATGTAAAATATAAATTTGTAGTTTTGAGTTTTGAATGTTGAGTTTTGAGTTATTTGTGGGTATCGCTTCGAACTAACACTTTTAATTTATTAAACATAAATTAAATAGTTTGTACTTCGAAGCAATACTTTCATAACTCTTCACTCAACACTGCTCAATCAAAACTACGACTAAACATTGAACCGGAAATGAACAACATCCCCATCTTCTACAACATACTCTTTTCCTTCGAGTCTTACTTTCCCCTTCTCTTTGGCCGCTGAGTGTGAGCCTGCCTCTACCAGGTCATCATAAGATACTACTTCTGCACGGATAAATCCACGTTCAAAATCAGTGTGAATGACTCCAGCTGCCTGTGGTGCTTTTGTCCCTTGGCGGATCGTCCAAGCACGTACTTCTTGAACTCCTGCCGTAAAATAAGTCGCTAAACCTAATAAGTGATACGCTGCGCGAATTAACTGGTCTAAACCCGATTCCTTAATTCCTAACTCTTCAAGAAACATCGCTTTTTCGTCACCCTCAAGTTCAGAAATTTCTTCTTCAATTTTTGCACAAACGATAATTACTTCAGAATTTTCTCCTGCTGCAAATTGTTTTACTTTTTGTACGTAAGGATTATCATCTATATCTAATAAACCATCTTCATTTACGTTTGCAACATATAATACAGGTTTCATCGTCAATAAATGCATACCTTGAACAAGCTTCTTTTGTTCGTCTGTTAATTCTACGCTTCGAGCTGGTTTTTCATTTTCAAACGCTTCTTTAAGTAACAATAAAACATCGTACTCTAAGATTGCCTCTTTATCTTTTTGCTTCATTAACTTTTCTACACGACCAATACGCTTGTCCACTGATTCAAGGTCAGCAAGAATTAACTCTAAGTTAATCACTTCAATATCGCGGATCGGGTCAACATTTCCAGAAACGTGAGTAATATTTTCGTCTTCAAAACAACGGACTACGTGAGAGATGGCATCTACTTGGCGAATATGCGATAAAAACTTATTGCCCAGCCCTTCACCTTTACTTGCACCTTCAACGATTCCAGCAATGTCAGTAAATTCAAATGTTGTCGGAACTGTTTTTTTTGGTTGAACAAGCTCTGTTAATTTATTTAGACGGTGATCAGGTACCTCTACGATTCCAACATTAGGATCGATCGTACAGAACGGATAGTTTGCAGATTCAATCCCTGCTTGTGTAATCGCATTAAATAAAGTTGATTTTCCTACGTTAGGTAAACCAACAATTCCAGTTGTTAAAGCCATTTTCAAACACTTCCTTCATTTTATATATATATTATTAATAGCTAATTCATAGCAGTGAGTTCAGCTTTCATTACGTTTTCAATAAGTACTAACTTTACAATTATATTGATTAAAGCGAGAAAAAACAAGCGAATGTTCAGCTTGTTTCCTCAAGACTCTTTTTAGCACCGCTACCTTTTTAATGACTATCCTCATGATTATTAGTTCTCTATTATAAAAATAAGCTTTGCGAATGGTTTGATGCTATATTTTTCTGATATTTACTAAGCAATCATATTGAATTCCACCTAAGCCAATTTTTGATTGACCAGAATGAGTGAGTATATTTACAGATCCACCAAACGGCTTCGATCTACCTTCATCAATATTTATTGTATCGGCATGAGAGTTTTTCATTATTTTTACATGACCTTGTATTTCACCACGATCATTATGAACAACAATACGATCGTCATCTTGAAGTAAGTGATCTTTAGCAATTTTTTCTGATATTTCAATAATCACTTGATCATCATTAATTAAGTGATAGTTTTGCGAATGGTTTGATCGTTCCGGGTGCTTTGATAAAAGATGATAAGGGTACTCCTTTTGATCGAACTCTAATGGATATTGAAACGTTAATTTCCCCTCTTTTCCTTCATTGATCGCGCGTATAGAAGTTAACTCGTATTTACCCGTCGGTGTTTTAAAGTGAAAATCCGACCAAGGAACATCTTGAACTGGTAACTTTATAAACCCTTCTTGTTTAATTCGTTCAAACGTAATCCCTTTTTTTTCTAGAGATTTTAGACCCATTTTAATAAACTCTACATCACTATAGGAAAATTCATCACCAAAACCTAGACGTTTCGCTAATTCCGTCCAAATCCAACGATCTGATTTCGCTTCACCAATGGCCGCAACTAATTTCGGTCCGTAGTTAACATAGCTGTGGTACATTGAGGCGTGATAAATATCTTCTTCTTCAAAAACAGTTGTGCAAGGCAAAATATAATCAGCGATCTGTGCTGTGTCAGTCATAAACTGGTCGATAACGACTAACGTTTCAATGGAAGTAAACGCTTCTTCGACACGATTTGTATCAGGTAATTGAGTTAATGGGTTACCTCTCGAAACAAATGCCATTTTAATTGGTGTGCCTTCATTACTTAAAATTTCCTCTGCCTGATTCATCCTTGTAAACGTTCGTTTCTGAACCTTTTTCGAAGATAGTGTTAAATTTTTCATATCAAAGGATTGACTAACAGGAAGATTTGCATAGTTGGCACCACCACCTTTAATGCCAACATTACCACTTAAAGCTACCAATGCATCTATTAATCTAATGGTATGACCACCATTTGCATACCTTTGTAATCCAAGACCTAAATAAGTAGATGTAGGCCCCCCACTATAGATTGCTGCTAATTTCGTTATCGTTTTTTCAGCGACTGACGTACTTGCAACAATTTCAGACATACTTATTTCATCTAAAATATTTTCAAACTCATCAAACCCGTAACTATAATGCTCAATGAAATTCAAATCTAGTAAATTCATTCTTTTTAGCTCTTTTAATATACCGATAGCTAAAAGTCCGTCCATCCCTGGGCGAACAGCAACGTACATATCTGCTATTCTTGTAGTTTTATGATTTAGAGGATCAATAACAGTAACATGAATACCCCTTTTTTTCGCTTCAATTAAATGACTAAACAGATGGATATTTGTGCTGGCTGTATTCCTTCCCCAAATCACCGTATGTTTACTATTAAATAAATCTTTTGGAGCATGACTTTCACTGTTTCCGAAATCCCATATTTGCGCTTCAATGCCTGCCCCCCAACATAAACTACCAACTACTTCGGTTAATCCACCATAACAATTAAAAAAACGTTGGTCTAAATTCTTAAGTAAACCGTTATTTGAATAGTCATGACTATGGAACACAGCCGTAGGATCGTGAATTTTCTTAATATCCCGCATTTTTTCTGCGATTTCATCTAACGCTTGTCCCCATGAAATACTTTTAAATTCATCTGCTACTTTTTTTAGCGGCTTCGTTATTCGCAAATCACTGTTTGTCCTTGCTTCTAGCATCCTACCCCTACTACAAATATTCCCTTGCGTTTCAGGGTGATCCTTATTTCCGTCTACTTTTAGAACACGATCATCTTTTACTGTCACTTTAAAGCTGCAAGCATCCCAACAATTAAGGGGACAGGCTGATATTTTTTTCTCTTGCACGTAAACCTCTCCCTTTTAAAAATAGGCTACTTCATATACAAGTGAGCTCATTATTGTTCATGTTTTTCTAAAATTTTCTTTAATTTACGTGTAAATTCTTTCCTCGGTATCAGAACACTATGATCACAACCGAGGCATTTAATTCGAATATCCATTCCTAGACGAATTACCTTCCAACGGTTTTCTCCACAAGGATGAGGCTTTTTCATCTCAACAACATCATTGATTCCGAATTGTTTTTGATTTTCCATACTACTCCCCTCCCTTTTCTGATTCAAGAAAACTTCGTTCTCCATCGTTTAAAGTAACCTTTTTAAAATACCTACTAAATAACATTATTATCTTTTTTATCATTTTACAATACTATAAATAAAAACAAAACCGACATATTGATTTAACCATCAGCATCTAACATGTAAGACTCAGGTCTTTCCTTTCCAACTTTCCAACTCTTTACATACAGAAAACGGGCTGTCCCATAAGTGTCTGACACCAGGCAAAACTTACTAAATATAGACATATAGATATATTATCCGTCTATATTTAGGTGCCTAACGGTGTCTGACACTTTGTTTTGGGACAGCCCCATTCATTAGTTATGTTTGTACGATGTTTTTTTTCAATATTGGATATAACAAGATCGCTGCTAAAATATATAAGTTTAAAATCCCATAAAGAGGATATAAAACAGAAATTAACGTAGAAAATCCGATTTTTGTTAATGGGATCATAATCATTACGAGGAAAAAAGCAAGTGCCCAAAGGGGTACTGTCACAAACTTCCTAAACCTCGATGTTATTCCGAACAATCCTGCTGCTGCCGTTGTATAAATGGCAACCCATAATAAAGCCGACATGACGAGCACCATAAAGTAAGGATAATGTTTAAGTATCGCAAAAAGGGGTATTTCATAAAACATAATATCATGGGCGACTTTTAATAATGATTCGTTGTATAAAAATGATATCCCCCCTAACACTACCCCACTTCCAATGCTAGCAATCCAAATTTCACCTTTCGTTTTTATTTCACGACCTACTCCTCCTAAAACCGCTACTAAAGGCAATATATTCAACGCTGTAAATGTAAAGGCTGCCGGCCAATTCCTTTGTTCTGAAACATGTAAATTTATTGCAAAGCCCTCTAACATTTGAAACGAAAACAAAATTCCTACTAAAAAAGTAATAAGAATTGGAATAACAAATGAATTCATTGAGGTAATCCCTTTCGTATCCCAAAAAAATAAAAAGACTAAGAGGGCCGAAATAATGATAATTCCGAGCCAATAAGGGAGATGCAATACTTCTAAAGTGGCCCCACCGCCCGCTAACATTATCACTGTTGTTGAAAACAAATACAAAATAATCATGTAGTCATATAAACTAGTAAGCCTTTTCCCCATTAGTAATTGCAATACTGGTATGTAATGAAAAGATTTTTGGCTATAGCTTATACTCATAATGACTGTACAGCATATGATAAATAAAACGGCAAATAGAATGATGGCAAATCCACTTTCATTACCGAAAAACTGCCATAACTCTCTACCGGAGGCATAGCCCGCACCTATCATCGTACCAATTATTAAAAACATCCATTTCATTCCTGCCTTTATCATTTAACCGCAACCTTTCGCAATGATTAGTGAAAATAAAATGTATAGAAAGGAAAAAATATCCGTATACTGTTACTACTATTTTCAGATGGGAGGTCAAAATATGTTTACTAGGAATTTCTTTAAAAAGAGACAGCTTCCTTTTCGAATCCACGTTGATGAAAACAATGTAGTACATGATTTTGCAATCCAACTCCTAGGCCTTCTACCAAAGATAGCGAACAAAGATATAGTTATAGTCTGTATTGGAACCGATAGATCTACTGGAGACTCACTTGGACCGTTAATTGGTTCCAAACTTCTAGAAAAAAAACTAACATCGTTTCACGTCTATGGATCGTTAGAAGATCCTGTTCATGCTGTGAACCTTGAAGAAAAAACAGCTAAAATATTCGAAAAGCATGTTAATCCGTTTATAATTGCCATTGATGCTTGTCTTGGCAAGTCAACAAGTGTCGGGGTTATTTCTATTGCTGACGGGCCAGTTAAACCTGGAGCAGCCGTAAATAAAAAACTTTCACCTGTTGGTGATATTCATATTACTGGTATTGTTAATGTCGGTGGTTTTATGGAGTATATGGTGTTACAAAACACCCGCCTTCATTTTGTTATCAATATGGCCGAAAAAATTGCCGATAGCATTGTTGTTGCCGATCAACAAATGACTAGGGAAAAACAACGATCCCTACTCAATAACAATGTAAGACCCTCCTCATTCCCGAGTTAATAAAAAAGACAACTCCTTACATGTATAGTAAGGGTTGTCTTTTTTTATTCGTATAATTATCTAATACACACTACATTCATTAGCTTATTTTCTCATCCAAGTGTCGAAATGTCGGCTTTTTTCTTTCTAATTAAATATTAATAAAGCTTAATACAGTTACAATGATTGCTGTTACTAAAATAGCAGGTAATAAATTAGCAACTCTTATTTTTGTAATTCCTAATATATTTAACCCGATCGCTAAAATCATGATACCACCGACCGCTGTCATTTCAACAATAAATCCATCCATAATTTCTTGTGGGATGTATTGAATAATTTGAGCAGAGAAAATAGCGATCGTCCCTTGGTAAAGCATTACTGGAAACGCCGAAAATAACACACCAATTCCTAACGTACTCGTAAATAAAATTGCCGAAAACCCATCAAGCATTGATTTTGTATATAAAACCGCATGGTCATTTCTTAATCCACTATCTAACGCTCCAACGATCGCCATTGCACCAACAACATAAATTAATGTAGCCGTTACAAACCCTTTCGCAAAAGATCCTTCTTCTTTTGCCCCGGTTTTCACTTCTAACCACTTGCCTAATCGATTTAGTTTATCTTCTAACTCCCACTTCTCTCCTAAAACAGCACCTATAGCTAAACTTCCAATTACGATTAAAAGATTATCACTTTTTAAACCCATGTTTACCCCGATAATAATAACTGCTAACGCTATTGCTTGCATAACCGTTACTTTTACACGTTCGGGGATATTTCTTAGCTGTGTTCCGATTAGTGAGCAAATAATAATTGCTAATCCGTTAACAATTGTTCCTAGTAAAGCCATTCCTTTTTCTCCTATCCAACTAAACCTTCTTTAATTTCCTTGATCATGTCTATCCATTTTTCAATTTCTTCATATGTGTTATAGATTCCAAAGCTAGCTCTAAGTGTTCCACCATCGATGGTACCTATTGTCTCGTGTGCTAACGGTGAACAATGAAGGCCAGCTCTTAATGCCACTCCATAATGTTGATCTAAGATCATCGCTACTTCCTGAACATCTGTCCCATTTATGACAAAAGGAATAACCGCTAGCCTTTCAACATTGATATCAGGTCCAAACACTGTAACTCCATCAATATTTTGAAGTTTTTCTAGCGCATATTTCGTCAAATTCCATTCATGTTGAAAAATATTGTTGATGCCTTTGTTCAATACTTCATCTATACCGGCTGATAAACCTGCGATCCCCGGTGTATTCAACGTACCACTTTCATAACAGTTTGGACGTTGTTTCGGTTGCTCAATTTCTTCTGAATGACTACCAGTGCCTCCATGAAAAATAGGGTCTAATTGTACTGTCTTCTTCACGATTAACGCCCCAGTTCCTTGAGGTCCTAAAAGACCTTTATGACCCGGAAAAGCTAACATATCAATATTCATTTGTTCCATATCAATCGGAATTACCCCTGCAGTCTGTGCCGCATCAACTAAAAATGTAATTCCTTTTTCATGACAAACCGAACCAATCATCTCGACCGGGAAAATGGCCCCTGTTAAATTAGAGCCGTGGCTAGCAACTATTAGCTTTGTTTCTGGGGATATTTCATTTAATAGCTGCTCTCTAGAAATATATCCATTGTGATCACTTTGTAAATAAGTAACTCTAATACCTTTTTCGGTTTTCAAATATTCTAAAGGGCGACGAACGGAATTATGTTCATACGAAGTCGAGATAATATGATCACCTTTTTGAAGCGGGAAACCTTTTATTGCTTGGTTTAACGCATGTGTAGTATTTTGGCAAAATATCACGTTATTGGCGTCATTTTCAGCAAATAACTTAGCTATTTTTGCACGTGTTTCAAATATTACCGATGCTGCTTTATTTGCTAATTGGTGCCCTCCACGTCCAGGATTTGCACCGTATTCATCAATTGCCATTGCAACAGCCTCTGAAACAGCCTTTGGTTTCGGGAAAGAAGACGCTGCTTGGTCAAAGTAAATTACCGACACCTTTATCCCTCCTAATCAGAAAAGAGATAGAAAGAGTCTGACCCTTTCGTATCGGATCAGACCTCTTCTTCTATTCATGATTTCCTTCTATTAAAAATAAAATTCTTTCTAAATCATCTTCAGAAAAAAATTCGATTTCAATTTTTCCTTTTTTCTTGTTTTTCTTAATTGCAACAGCTGTGCCGAGTCTATCTCTTAAATATTCTTCTTTTTCTTTTATAAAGAGTGAAGGTTCATGTTTTTTTCGAATTGTTTCACGTGAAACATTTTCGTTTACGTTTTGAATGAGCTGTTCCAATTGTCGAACATTTAAGCTATCTTCAAGCACTTTTTTTATCAATATCGCTAACTTTTCTTTGTTTTTTAATCCTAAAAGAGCTCGTCCATGCCCCATCGAGAGTTTTCCTTCTTCTACTAACGTTTGGACTTCGTTTGGTAACTGTAATAAACGAAGATGATTAGCAATATGTGGACGACTTTTCCCTAATCGTTTGGCTAATTGCTCTTGAGTTACTTGTAAGTGTTTCATCAATTTATCATAAGCAATCGCTTCTTCGATTGGATTTAAGTCTTCCCTTTGTAAATTCTCAATTAAGGCAAACTCCATCATTTTTTCTTCGTTTAAATCTTTCACAACAACTGGAACTGTTTTTAACCCAGCTTCTGTAGCTGCACGGAAGCGACGTTCTCCAACGACGATTTCATAGCCTTTAATACTTTTTCTGACGAGTAATGGTTGTAAAACCCCGTGATTTAAGATTGATTCTTTCAATTCCGATATAGAATCCTCCGAAAAAACCTTTCGTGGTTGGTACGGATTTGGCCTCAACTCATTTAATGCAAGTTCTTGAATGTTTTCTGTTTTTTCATCGATTGCATCTGGAAAGAACGCTTGAATTCCTTTGCCTAAGCCTTTAGCCATTTGATACCACTTCCTTTGCCAAATCTATATAGACTTCTGCCCCTCTTGATTTTGGATCATAGGTAATAATTGGTTGACCATGACTTGGTGCCTCACTTAAGCGGACATTTCTTGGAATAATCGTTTGAAAAACTTTTTCCCGAAAATATTTCTTTACTTCATCGATGACTTGAATCCCTAAATTAGTTCTTGCATCAAGCATCGTTAATAATACACCTTCAATTTCTAAATTTGTATTCAGATGCTTTTGTACTAATCTAACTGTATTTAACAGCTGACTTAATCCTTCAAGGGCATAATATTCACACTGTACTGGAATTAATACTGAGTTGGCAGCTGTTAGAGAATTGATCGTTAATAAACCTAAAGACGGCGGACAATCAATGATGATAAAATCATAATCATTATGAACTTGTTCAAGTGCTCTTCTTAATCGGACTTCTCTTGAAATCGTAGGAACAAGTTCTATTTCGGCGCCTGCTAGCTGAATAGTAGAAGGGATAATGTGTAATCCATCTACTACAGTTTCAGTAATTACTTCTTTTGGGTTTTTATCCTCAACTAAGATGTTATAAATACAACTATCAACATCTCCCTTATCAATTCCAATACCACTTGTTGTATTTCCTTGGGGATCAACATCAATTAAAAGCACTCTTTTGCCAATATGGGCAAGGCAAGCACTTAAATTAACAGCAGTTGTCGTTTTTCCGACACCACCTTTTTGATTTGCAATAGCAATAACTTTCCCCATTTTTCCACCTACCTAACATATCTTACTATCTTTACTTTGGCTACTTTCTCATCATTATTACTTTTTGGGAGCATAGCCTTTTCTTCAAATCTCATATTTTTAACTAAAACCATTTACATTTTATCATGAAATTTTAAAACTAAGTTATCTTTTAGGTGAAAAAGAGAAAATAAATTTCAAAAACATAAAGACATGACATAAAAAAACGACTCAAAAAAAAGGGAAAAAAACCTTCGAATTTAAATTATATTGATAAATCACAAAACATAATAGTTTACTAGATTTACCAATAAAACTAACTAAATAAAAGGTCTGACTCCCAATGAGTCATCTTTTTCATTATTTCTTTGGAATCTTAATTGTAAATTGATAGTATTCATCATGTTCTTCTTCATCCGTATCAATAGATAGACCACTTTTCACTACCATATCAACCGACTGACGAATTGTATTCATCGCTAACCGCATGTCTCGAGAAAATGCTTTTCGAGTAGGTTTTTTCTTTTTTACTGGACCTTCGAGTATTCTTTTTACCACTTCTTCTGTTTGTTTAACGTTTAACCCTTTTTCAACAATTTCTTGTAATACTTTTTCTTGCGCTTCGATATTTTTTAATGACAATAAAGCTCTAGCATGTCTTTCTGAAATTGTTCGATGTAGTATAGCTTCTTGAACTTTTCCAGGTAATTGTAACAACCTAAGTTTATTTGCAATTGTAGATTGCCCTTTACCGAGCCGTTGCGCTAAACTTTCTTGAGTTAAACCGTGTAACTCTAGTAATTTAGCATAAGCGACAGCTTCTTCTATAGCAGTTAACCCTTCTCTTTGAAGGTTTTCTATTAACGCAACAGACGCTGTTTGCGAATCGTTAAATTCTTTAACAATTGCAGGAATGTGATCCCAACCTAGCTTTGTTACTGCTCTCCAACGACGCTCTCCAGCAATGATTTCAAACTTTCCATCTCTTTGGCGAACGACGATAGGTTGAATGACTCCGTGAGTTTTAATCGTTTGTGCTAATTCTTCAATACGTTCATCAACAAACACAGTGCGAGGTTGAAAACGATTTGGGACGATATCCTTAACTGAAATTTGTTTCACTTCTTCATTTTCATTAATTTCTTCTACTTCTTCTAATATTTCTTCGCTTTTTTCATTAAAACCGAACAGGCGTGAAAACGGCTTCATCCTGACACCACCTTCTGAAAACTACCTTCCTAAACTGCATATTCGAGACAGATGATAGGAATTCCTTCTTTTATTCTATAATAACATTATAAACAACAAAAATGTTTCACGTGAAACATTTTTTATATAACATTTACATATTTAATTATACATTACTAGTTTCCAGGTTAATGTCGGTCGAAAAAAATGACCGAGCATTTCTTTTTTTATACAAAACCTTCATGACGGACACTCCGTCACTACCTAATATGTAAAAGAACGAGCAATTTCCTTCTCTTCGCTGTAAACTTCTAGCGAATTTTAGAGGCTAGTTCAGGAAATCACTCGTTCTTTTTTCATACAAAAACGCTCATGACGATTAACCTTCACCAAAGCAACTGACTTCCATCACACCATGGAATACATTTTTGAGATTACTCCATGCAGATTTGTGACGAGGAAGCATGCTCCGAAGCGTTACTAGTAGACGCAGGAGCATCTCCTTCTAAGATGGAAAAATTGAGCGCTTTCTTTCCAACTTCCCCCTAATCAACTAACCAACTATTATTGTAAAGGTTGTTTGTTAGGTGTCCCCGGCTTTCTAGGATATTGTTTTGGTGTTTTCTTTGTTTTTTCAATGAATACAAAATGTCTTGTACTTTCTTCAAACGGTAATAATAAACTTTTATTATCAACAACTTCTCCACCTAACGTGGCAATGGCTTTCGTGGCATCCGAAATTTCATTCATTACTTCTGGACCTTTCATTGCTAAAAATACACCACCTACTTTAGCTAAAGGTAAACAAAGCTCTGCTAATACCGGCATTCTTGCAACAGCTCTAGCTAAAACAAAGTCATATTTCTCACGGTGTTCTTTCTCTTTCGCAAAAGTTTCAGCGCGGTCATGGAAGAACGAAACATCAGATAACTGTAAAGTATTAGCTAAGTGTTGTAAAAATGAGATCCGCTTATTTAAAGAATCTACGATCGTTACTTTTAAATGCGGAAAACAAATTTTTATAGGGATACTTGGAAACCCAGCACCCGCCCCTACGTCAACAATATTGAGAGGCTTACTAAAGTCTTGGAAAAAAGCTGCACTAATAGAGTCATAAAAGTGTTTTAAATAAACACCTTCTTCGTCTGTGA
Source organism: Anaerobacillus sp. (assembly GCA_007118195.1). Lineage (GTDB taxonomy): Bacteria > Bacillota > Bacilli > Bacillales > Anaerobacillaceae > Anaerobacillus. Next base: position 11,968 of record SKSA01000172.1, read on the forward strand.
TTGCCGTTAAGTTCATTTTATTATTCCATTCGACCAACTCATGAAAGTAAAGGTCAAATTGTTTCATTTGAGTTTCATTTAAAATAATTCCCTTTTCTTCAAGCATGGAACGAAACTGTGTTTTATTCATTAAATACCAGTCCTTTTTAATTTCCCTTGTTCTAAATAAACTAATAATATTGAAATGTCCGCAGGATTAACCCCCGAAACCCGTGAAGCCTGTCCTACAGATAGAGGCCTTACTTCACTTAGTTTTTGACGAGCTTCTGTCGCTATTCCTGAGATCGCATGATAATCTAAATCTTCAGGAATCTTTTTGTCATCCATTTTTTTCATTCTCTCAATTTGTTGTAGCTGTTTTTCAATATAACCGGCATACTTAATTTGTATTTCTACCTGTTCTGCTACTTCCGCTGAAATATCTTCTTCACTTGGGAAGAGATTTGCAATAAATTGATACGTAATTTCAGGGCGTTTTAATAAAACAGCTGCTTTAAACCCATCTTGTAAAGGCGATGATCCAATTTCAGTTAATAGCGACTGAACTTCTTTGGTAGGTTTCACAGTAACTTCAGTTAACCGTTCAATTTCTTTTTCAATTTGTACTTTCTTCTCAAGAAAGCGGTTATAGCGTTCTTGAGGAATTAATCCGACCTCGTAACCGATATCGGTTAAGCGTAAATCAGCATTATCATGGCGAAGGACTAAACGGTGCTCTGCTCTTGAAGTAAGAAGACGATACGGTTCATTTGTTCCTTTCGTTACTAAATCGTCAACAAGCACACCGATATAAGCTTGGGAGCGGTCAATAATAATCGGCTCTCTTCCTGAAACTTTTAGTGCAGCATTCATACCAGCAAATAATCCTTGGCCTGCAGCTTCCTCGTAGCCAGATGTCCCGTTAATTTGGCCTGCAGTGAATAAGTTTTCTACTAACTTCGTTTCTAATGTTGGCCACAGCTGAGTTGGGACGATCGCATCATATTCGATCGCATAGCCCGGTCGCATCATCTTCACATTTTCAAGACCTTTTAACGTTTTTAGCATTTCTAGCTGAACTTCCTCTGGTAAACTTGTTGAAAATCCTTGGACATATACTTCTGAGGTATTTTTACCTTCAGGCTCTAGGAAAATTTGATGTCTCGGCTTATCGCTAAATCGAACAACTTTATCTTCGATCGACGGACAATATCTCGGACCCGTTCCTTCAATGACCCCTGAGTACATCGGTGAACGGTGTAAATTGGCATTAATAATTTCAAGTGTTTTATCTGTGGTATACGTTAACCAACAAGGCAACTGATCTAAATTAAACTGTTTTGTTTCATATGAAAAAGCTCGAGGTACTTCATCACCTGGTTGAATTTCAGTGACACTATAATCAATCGTATCACCTTGAACCCTTGGGGGCGTCCCTGTTTTAAAACGAACTAAATTAAATCCCAAATTCTGAAGATTATAGGATAAGTTAACAGACGGCTGTTGATTGTTAGGTCCACTTTCATAGGCGAGATCACCAAGGATCACTTTTCCTCGTAAATATGTACCCGTCGTAATGATTACCGCTTTTGCACGGTAAGAGGCTCCTGTATTAGTAACGACACCGCGACATACACCTTCTTCAACCAATAATTTTTCGACCATACCTTGACGTAACAATAAATTTTCTTGTTCTTCTATGGTCTTTTTCATTTCATGCTGATATAAAAATTTATCGGCTTGAGCGCGCAGTGCACGGACTGCGGGGCCCTTTCCTGTATTTAACATTCTCATTTGAATATGAGTTTTATCAATATTTCTACCCATTTCACCGCCTAAAGCGTCCACTTCTCTTACGACAATCCCTTTAGCAGGCCCACCTACCGAAGGATTACATGGCATATACGCAACTGCATCTAAATTTAACGTAAGCATTAACGTATTAGCACCCATTCGCGCCGCTGCAAGGCCAGCCTCAACCCCAGCATGTCCCGCGCCAACGACAATCACGTCATACTCACCCGCATGATATTCCATCTATTTTCCTCCTTTAATTCAGTTTTGAGTGTTGAATTTTGAGTGTTGAGTTATTTTTGGGTTTTGCTTCGTAGTAGCTATTTATATTATAGCAACTGCCAAGTATATAGGACTGTACTTCGAAGTGATACTTACATAACTCAAAACTC
>SKSA01000334.1 GCA_007118195.1 Anaerobacillus sp.
AGTTAGTTAGTTATTAATTAACTTATAAACACTCTCATTTACGAGGCATTTTTTCTCTGTATAGGTCGATAAACGGTGATTACGCCATCAGGGCAAATGCGGCCACAAGCAGCACAACTAATACATGCTTCTTGATTTTCGACACGGGCTGGATGATAACCTTTTAAGTTAATAGTTTCGGAGATTTTAATAATATCTATTGGACATGCTTTAACACATAAGGCACAGCCTTTACACATATCTTCATTGAAAATGACCTTCTTATTCATAATTTCTCTCCTCCTTATTTTTCCCAAGGTAATGTCATGAAACGTTTTATATAGTTTATATTATTTAATGCTTCAAACTCTTGGGTGTGATCACCAATTTTTTCTGACAGTGTCGTATATAAAAAAGGAATTTCTAACTTGTTACTTACTTCTTTTGCGATCTCTAAGCCTAATAATACGTTCTCTACTGTCGTATTTTCACAACCGAAATTTGTATTATTAATTATCCCTGATACCGAAAGTCTTGAAACCTCTTCAATTTGTTTAATCGTATTAATAACTCCTTCTGTGGTACTAACATAAGGTCGATTTGCATTAATGACGAATATTAACTCATACTCTTCTCCTTTTAAGTCATTATAATACTGTCCTAATGCTGTAGCACCATCTTTGTCACCACCAACATCAATGATGACTCGATAAGATTGATCCTTTAAGACTCTATAAATCTCTGGTGTTACAATCGGGAGATCTGCTGTAGCTAATAGTCCCTTAGGTGCAATTAACTCAACACCATATTTTTCTAGTTGATCTTCGACATCTCTTGATCTGAAATACGGATTAATCACATCTAGGTCATTTAATGCAACTTTATCGAAGTGCTTCGCTTCCTTGATGGCTAAGTTAATCGCAATTTCAGTTTTACCACTTCCAAAATGTCCTGTTAAAATTTTTATCCTCTTCTTATGCTCCATCTTTATCCCCCCTTTAAATCCCCTAGTCTACTTCTATTATAACTAATGATTGAAAACGCTTTCAACAACAGATATCCATTTTAAAAAAGTTTAAATAACGTGAACTTTCTGACTTTATTTACCACTTTAATCTACTACCACAAGTTTTAAACTTTTAGCTTTTCGGACTGAATCCAAGCGATACACTTAACTTCAGTCTGAAAAGCAATATAAGTAAAAACAAATGTTACATTTAGAGGGCTTATGAGAAAACAATCATCTAATATTTATTAATAAAGAGATATTATGTAATTAACTTGTACTATTTCTTATTTTTAAAAATAAATATGAAATAAAGGAATCAAATGAGGTGATATTTTTGAAGGAACTTGAACAATTTTTGAAAACCATGAATATATCTGAGGAGATAAAAATAACATTATTGTCCTTAATGAAAAAGAAAGAAAAGGAGAAAAAAGCCGAAGGAAAACTTAATAAAGTTGGCTATGCTACCATTGCTGTTATCCTTCTTTTTGTAGGATATTTTTATTTCAAAGTCAGACTGGTAGGTGGCCTCGGCCCTTCTGCGTTAAGCTTTATTCTTGGCGATATCATTATTTTAACTTTTATTGCATCACTTTTCTTGTTAATATTTTACATGTTTGAAGTTAAACGGAAATTTGATAAAGCCGAAAAAGATGTTGATAAAATAAGAGATGACCTCATCGACAGAAGTTCAATCATATGGCGTACCCCTGATGAAAGAAAATTACGTTACGAAATATATAAGTATTTAAAAGATAAACAAGATATAAACTTATTTCATAAGTAAGAAAAGGCTGACAAATTGTCAGCCTTTTAAATCGTTATTAAATTTGAGCAGGGAACCCAAAAAGAACAAATTGATCTCTACTGTAATGATTACCGTTAATACATACTTTTTTATTACTAAAAGATTGGACTTTTCCAAAAGCAATGGTTTGTTTTCTTTCTAAGCAAAACACTTCAATTGGCATACCTATTCGTTGGTTATATCCAAGATCATCATCAGTAACTATCGTCTTATTTTTAAGCTTCGTAAATGTCATAATGATCACTCCTTGCAAATTTTGTGTAAAAAATGAAGAAGACTATTTATGATTTTATCATTTAAAATACGTTAGACCTGTTCGCTTATATAAGTAAGCGCTTTCTAAAAATAATTATACCGATTATTATTTAAATTTTCAATCAATTACATATTAAAACTATATTACATAATTTGTAATATAGTTTTAATATGTAATATTTGTCACCCTGTATATTGCGTTTTGGACTATACTAAGTGAATGTTTCGCTACCATCCAAAAAAGCATCAATGATTACGAAAACCATTCCTAAACATAAATAGAAATTTGGACAAAAAAAGAAGAAAGCTAAAATCAGCTTTCAACAAAGAGAGAAAAATAAGAGGTCATTTACATGTATTACTTTAACACGTATATGCACTAAAGTAAATAAGAAATTTTAGAAAATTCAAAACTTGTTGTGGACGATTTGTGTCTTTATAAATTTAACCTTTCAATCCACTTAGGATATGTAGTTACTAATATAACTAACAATAAAAATAAAAATAACAAAATTCTAATGAGCGGAAACTTAATTCTACGCTTTTTTCTGTTATTAACAGGTTGCTTATCTCGACTCTTTCGAAGTCGCGAATTATTTTTTTCCTGCTTATTTTTATTAAATTTTTCTTTTCTTGAAGGAAGATTTAACACATCAATGTTCTCTTTTTGTCCCTCTATATTTTCATCTTTATTCTCAATACGTTTACGTAACTGTTCAGCCTGATCTTCGTTAAAGTTTGATGTCATACATATCACCTCAACTACCACAACTAACCCTTACAGATTATTATAAGAGTAGATAATAATTAACGGCAATTCTAGCCGTTGACAGAATTGTTCATTTTATATAACAATTATACCTGATTTTTTTGATTACGGAAGCGTAAAATACAACCTAAAACAAAATCAATAGTAAAATGAGCAAAAATTGGCACAAGCAAGTTCCCTGTCCTATGATACAGCCAACCTAAAAAGAAACTTAAACTAACTACTACTATAAACAACACTACTTTGCTTAAATATCGAAAGTGGATAAGTGCAAAAAGGATACTTGCTGGAACAAGTCCAAAATAGGTTTGCAATACACCTCTAAATAAAAGCTCTTCAGAAAAAGCTATCACCGCTGCCAAAACAAATATATGGAAAACACTTCTATTTCCAAAAACTCGTTCATTAATACCGCCATCATCCAACCAATTTTTCGGCAAAACCTTTTCAAGTAAAAGTTCAAATGAAATAATTAATATTGCACATCCGCCACCGACGACAAAAATATGAAAAGGTTGCCACTTAAATAATTTCAGTACGTCTTTAAAGCTATCAAAAAGAAACCAACTTAAAACAAATGCTAGTACAAGCATGATAAGTTGAGTAATGTACAAATTTAATAAAATTTCTTTATCTGTCATTTTTTTCACTAAATCCGATTGTTTCATCTGTTTCATCCAATCTTATAAATTCATTGATGGAATATTTTTTTAAGTTCATTTTGCCACGACTGAAATTCAAAGTTCTTTATAGTTGACTCCGTTGTGAAATATTGGTTTAGATCAATTCCACAAACATCACAACAATTCTCAGGCTTGTCAATTAAACTTTCATCAAATTGGGCGAGTATCGTCGCTCTTCTACATTGAGTATGATCAGAGAGCCATTGCTGAAATCGCCTAAATTTTCTTTGCTTATCATTTATTCTATCGGTAATCTTATCTTCAAGACTTTTTATAAGGTGATCATATCCGTCAGCTCGTTGATGATATTTACGGTTAACGATAACACCATGTTCTTCTAAATGAAAACGAATAAACCTCCACATCACATCAGTCATCCCCGTTTGCTTAAGAAGTTCACTCTCATTTATCCGTCGAAAACCTTTATTACATTGTAAGAATTCCAGCACAGCATTAATTTGTTCGTTGTTTGGGAACTCATGCGTTAAAAGGTTCATTTGTAAAGGGATGTCTCCCTCGCTGTGTAAAGTAATTGCTATACTTCCTCTTCTATCCCGGCCTGCTCTCCCAATCTCTTGTAAGTATGATTCTAACTGTAACGGGGAATGAAAATGAATAACGTAACGAATATTAGGTTTATTTATTCCCATCCCAAATGCGCTCGTACAACAAATCAACTGTAGCTCATTATTGATAAATTGCTGTTGAATTAACAAGCGGTCATCATTATTCATCCCTCCATGATAATACGATATACCATTGACCCCTTCTTTATTTAATATTGAAGCAAGGTCTTCTGTCCATTTCCTTGAAGAAGCATAAATAATTCCCGGACCTTGTAAGTTTTTGACTAAATAAACGAGTTGAGTAATTTTTTCAGAAACTAAGGGACCGCATTCTTTTACTACGATACCGATATTCGGACGGTCGACACTAAAAATATGAGTCTTAAATCTAACTAAGTTTAACTTATTTATAATATCTTGTTGCACTTCTTTTGTCGCCGTCGCCGTAATGGCAAGACACGTTGGATTTCCTAATTCGTTTCTTACTTCATTTAGTTTTAAATAGTCGGTTCTAAACTCATGACCCCACTGAGAAATACAATGAGCCTCGTCAACAACGAAAAGAGCGATTGTCATCTGCTTTAAACGCTTTCGTAATGATTTCGATTGTAATATTTCTGGAGAAACGTAAATGATTTTTTGCTTATGAAGTTCCTTCAAGGCGAATTCTCGCTCTTCATTACTTAAAAAGCTATTTAGCGCAACAACTTCTTTCATTCCTTGACTTTTTAAGTGCTGAACTTGATCTTCCATCAGTGATAAAAGAGGTGAGACAACAATCGTTAATCCATTTAACATAAAAGCAGGTAATTGATAACAAAGTGATTTACCTGAACCCGTTGGGAGCATCGCTAAAACATCTCCATTACCTAGGAGGTCATTTATTACCTCCTCTTGTCCTGGTCGAAAAGATGTTAACTTGAATTTTTCATACAAGATTTTCTTTACTTCCATTGTGAATCTCCTTCTTTGCTAGTGTTAATCGAATAGTAAAATATGAAACATTATTATTTAGTTTCTCCTTTATTTCTTTTAACCTTTTTGTTTTCAGTTCATCAATTACTGAATTAATCGTTAATTGCTCCTCTATAGAAACAAAAGGGTCGATCGAAAAACTTTTTACAGTCATGGCAATTTCTACAACATGATCTTCAACTGTACTTCTTTTCAACCCCCTCATTTTTCCTATTTCATCAATACTGACACCTTGTTTTAATAAATGAAATGTTCTTTTCGCTGTTTCAGTTAGCAAACTATTATTCATAGCGTCATTCAAAAAACTATGTAAAACAGGGTAATCATCCTTTTTGTTACTCACTAAATGAAGCATTCCGTGGACAACATTTAAATAAAGTAAGTGACTATAAAAAGGACTAATACCTAACTTACTCGATACTTGTTCATTTGTAAGACCAATACGGTGAGTACCACTTAGTCTTAAGACAAACAGCGTTGCTTCTTTTGTTGAAAAATGTTTTAATACCATGTCTAATTCACGATAAAGGTCTTGTGGTAATTTATCTAGTTTAGCGGTTGAAGAGGTAAGATACTTTTTCACCCAAGTTTGTGTATTTCGGTCTTTAATGATTGGAAGAAAGTTTTTTTTATTTATTTTTAAAAATGATAAACATTGAGTAGTTAATACAAGTCTTTTCCAAAACAGTTCAGTTACATCTTTATAAATAAAGCCATTTAAATATCGTGGCAGCGGATTTATGTTTACTTTTCTACATAAAAAATCTTCTCCTTTTTTAGTTAACGTAAACCGCTGTTCGCCACACTGGAAAATTAAACCTTGATCGCCTAAAGCTTTTATCACTTGAGTAACCGTATCTCTTTCTAACTCTTTATACACACCAAAAAATTTTGCTAAATTAAACAAATGACAATCTTGCATCGTTTGCGCTGACTTTTTCCCTTTAAGAATGTGATAAGCACCATAGATTGTTCGATTTCCATTAAATTGCTTTATCATATAACTTAAAATTACAATTAAGTAATTCAATAAATCAACTCCCAAAACTGTTTAATGATATTATCGGTAATATGTAGCAATTTCTTTTAATTATTTTTGAAAAATTTTTATCGACGAAAAGATAGTGTAAACGCTATTTTTAATGGATTATTAACTAATATTCTATTCAAAAGCTTGTATGATAAGAATTCTCAATGCATTTTCCTATTGAAATGTGTCCCATTTATTTATACAATATGGTTAGAAATATTAATTCCTTTTACAAAATGTTTTTTGATATCATCATTTCGTTTCAAATACATATCATTTTGGTCGAAAGGATTTAATTTTTCACAAAAATTTGGGAGGTTTTTGTTTATGGCAAAATACACAATTGTAGACAAAGATACTTGTATTGCATGTGGAGCATGTGGATCAGCAGCACCTGATATTTATGATTATGATGATGACGGCATCGCGTTCGTAATCCTTGATGACAACCAAGGAACTGCTGAAGTACCAGCAGATTTACACGATGATATGGAAGATGGCGCTGAAGGCTGTCCAACAGATTCAATCAAAATTGCTGAAGAGCCGTTTAACGGTGACGCTTTAAAGTTTGACTAATTAATTTACTAAAGCTTCCACTCTATAGTGGAAGCTTTAGTTTTATTTTAATACTTTGATATGATCTTTTTTCACTTCAAGTTTCCCTTGTTGCTCTAACTTCTTTAATTGCCTCGTAACGGTTTCTCTAGACGCTCCAACGATATTCCCTAATTCTTGATGTGTTAAATGAATTTTTTCTGTATCCGTTAGTTGCCTCACGTGTTTTAAAGCAGAAAAAAGGCGATCCTCTACGTTTAAAGAAAGCATCTCATTTAGCTTTTGTTGTAACAAATAAATTTTTTTATTCATAACTTTAATGATTCTGAAGGCTAGCTCAGGGTGTGTTTCAATAAACCGTTCAAAGGCAACAATCGGAATCATTAGTACTTCGGTTTGCTTTTTGGCTGTTGCCGTACCTGGATATGGCCGGTCATCAAAGAAACCTGTATGGGGAAAAATTTCTCCACTCGTTAAAATATTGATTAAAGATTCTTCTCCGTCTTCACTTAATTTACTTATAAGTACTGTCCCTTTTCTTAGAACATATAAGAATTTTCGTTCATCACCTTCTGAAAACAAAACTTCCTTATCCTCGAATTTTTTTTCAACCGCTTGCGTTAAAAGAGGGGTGATCTCTTCATCATTTAGACCTTGAAAAAACTCCATTTTTTTTAATATTGATTGCCATTCTTTCATCATCCATCTCCTCAAACTGTTTCTCCTAATAAAATTCGCTCATACAGATGAGATTATAACTAATGATTTATAAATAGTTCCACTTCGACACCAACGATATGTTCAAGCATTTTTTGATAGGCTGCATTAGAATCCTTGTTTTTGATAGCTAAAAAAATTGCATAATGTTCATCATATAATTGTCTCATTTTTTCTTCATTAGAATAAAGAAATAACTGCCTTGCTTCTCGCATCGATTCTTGCATCGTTTCCGAAATTGTCGTCATTAAACGATAAAGCATATCATTTTTAGAGGCTTTTACAATCGCCATATGAAATTCTATATCAGATTTTTCACCAACATCTCCATTGCCTTCAAATTTTTTCATTTTCACGAGAATTTCTTCTAACTTAAGAATATCCTCAGCTGTACGGTTTTCTGCTGCTAAAGATGCTGCACCAGTCTCGTTAAATTTACGAATTTCAAACAATTGACGGATATCTTCTTCTTGTAAAACTTTTGGGATCATTTTATTTGCAACATCAAAATCAACCTTTTTTACAAATGTTCCTTCGCCTTGACGAATTTCGATATATCCCATTGCCTTTAAGGCGCTTAGCGCTTCTCTAATTGCTGATCTTCCTACATTAAAATCTTCGGCTAATTGTTGAACAGACGAAAGCCGCTCACCTGGCTTCACTTCGCCACTTAATATCATTTCTGTTAATTGTTCAGCAACGATTTCATATATTTTTTTCGGCTTCACATGCTTAATCATATCCCCATTCCTTTCTCTCACACTTAAATTGTACCTATAAGTTAACAAAGTTTCAAACAATTATTATAACACTTTAAAAAGGGGGTTGCCCCAAAACAAAGTGTCAGACACTTTTGGGACACCCCCCTCATTTTTTTCTAAAAAGACAGTTCAAAAGCAACAATCACTAGCAGGATTTATAATAAATATTGTTAAAAGCTTAGATGGTCTTGCCCTTTATTATAGGATTAAACCTTCTAATGCTAATAAACTGTTATTTGACCAAATTTCTTCAAAAGCTGAAAATGGAAGCGGGTTTGTTCCTACACCAATCTCTATCGTAAAACCCGGTCTACCAGTTTCTTGAATAAACCAATCTTTATAACCTCCATCACTATCTGCTGTCCTTATCGGTTCATACGAACTAACGAGAGATAATTGTTCAACCATCTCTTGACTTTTATTCGGTTCAAGGTTTTTATAACCCCAATAAATGACTTGCCCTTGTGAATGAAATGCTAAAACATACGCAAAGTTGTGACGCTGGGTTAAATGATAAATAGCCTTTACTTCAGGTTCTGTTAGAGGTGCACGTCCACTATAATGTCTTGGCCACGGTACTTGAGGGCTCTCTTTCGCCTCCACGTCCCATCCCGCAGGCCATTGATGATTTAAATCAACTCCACGTATATTACTTGACCAATGATCAAAACGCCTTGCCCCTTTATTAATTTTTACGACAGAATCAAAAAAAGGATGCTCTTCGTAAATACCTTGATGAACAAGTTCAATTCCATCAGGATTAACCATTGGAACGATATATAACTTAATTCTGCTTAAAATCTCACTAATATTATAATGGAAAAAAGAAAGGTTAGATCGATAGCATTGTAATAGTTTTTTTAAAAAAACCATTAAGAATTTCGAGGTCATCCATTCATTTGCATGCCACCCGCCCGAATAAAAAACTTCCTTTTTACCAGTTCCAATAACAAACGCATAAATCGGCTTTCCCATTACTGAGTTTCCTATCTTTTGAATGGATAATGCTGATGAATAATGTTTTCGTATTTTTTTAATATCTTCCTCGAGGTCTTTTGGTCCATATTCCATGTTGCATGTATACGGTGAAGAAACACGCTTTAAAATAGTTTTCTCTTCAGGAATATTAAGCTGGTCACCAGGGTAAATATATTCACTTTCACTATATATGTGCTTATTTGCTACTAATAGATCAAGAGGACGAATTTGAAAACGTTGCGCAACTTTATGAATAGTGTCACCCTCCCGGACAAAATACTTTTGCAAAAATACTTCCCCCTTTCATTAAATTTTTCCATTATTCCACAAAAACACCCTACACAATTGACACAATTGATTTAGTATGGTAAATTATCAAAAAATTAAATAATTTTAAAACATTGGCGAAGAAAGCTAAAATGCAGTTTTTTTCAGAAAGCTAGTGGCTGATGAAAACGAGTAGCGATCATTTTAGAAAGTACATCATAGTAAATACCTTGAACTAATCCTTATGCATAACGTTGATCATTTATGTATCGTGATCGATGAGAGTAGAGGTATTCGGTATATATTGCCGTTATCATGAATATAGGTGAATGTAGATTCACGAGCGAGGGTGGCACCGCGGTAACTTCCGCCCCTCACGAGGTTATTCGTGTGGGGCGGGGTTTTTTATTTATATATATTTTTCTTAATACGATTTATCACTTTAAATTAACAAAAGGGAGTGGTGATTTGTGGTTAAAGCAACAAAAGAAAAAACGATGGTTGAAGGAAACGAGAAAGTTTTCAAAGTGCTAGTTTCTGACGCGATGAGTAAAGAAGGATTACTACCTTTATTAGAGAGTGAGCACGTCTCCTGTATTCAAAAAAACGTCGAAGAAGCGAAGCAAGAGTTAGATCAAGTCGATGCCCTCTTAATTAGAAGCGCTACAAAGGTAACTGCAGAATTGCTAGAAAAAATGCCTAACGTAAAAATCATTGCTAGAGCCGGAGTCGGTGTTGATAACGTCGATATCGAAGCTGCAACAAAAAATGGTATTATTGTTATCAACGCTCCAGACGGAAATACAATCTCAACAGCCGAGCATTCTTTTGCAATGATGGCCTCATTGGTTCGAAAAATACCTCAAGCTAATACTTCGACTAAAAACGGCGAATGGGCACGGAAAAAGTTTCAAGGAACTGAGCTTTTCGGCAAAAATTTAGGGATTGTCGGTTTTGGTCGTATCGGTTCGGAAATCGCTAAACGTGCAAAAGCATTTCAAATGCCTGTATTTGTTTTCGATCCATTTTTAAACAAAGAACGCGCTGAAAAATTCGGAGTAATAAATTGTACTCTTGATGAAGTATTAGAACAAGCTGATATTATTACGGTTCATACTCCACTTACGAAGGAAACAAAGGGCCTTTTGGATCATAAAAATATCGAAAAAACAAAGAAAGGTGTTTTTCTCATTAACTGTGCCCGTGGTGGAATTATAGATGAGGATGCATTAGTACATTTTTTAAAAACAGGGCATGTCGCTGGTGCAGCGTTAGATGTATTTGAAGAAGAGCCTGCTACTAATAAACAGCTACTCAACTTTGATCAAGTCATTGCGACACCTCATATTGCAGCTTCTACGAAAGAAGCTCAATTGAATGTAGCCGCACAAGTTTCAAAAGAGGTGCTCAACTACTTTGAAGGAAAGCCCGTTGTTAACTCAATTAACTTACCTACGCTTTCTAAAGAAGTGTTTGAAAGAATTCAACCCTACTATGAGCTTGCCAAATCTATGGGGTCCATCTTGTCTCAATGCATGAAAACTCCAATAAACGAAATTGAAGTATTTTATGATGGTGAAGTAACAAACCTTGAAACTTCTATTACTACTAGAAGTTTAATCGCTGGATTTCTCCGCCCACGTGTTGATAGACAGGTAAACGACGTCAATGCTGCCGTTATAGCTAAGGAGCGTGGAATATCTTTTGGAGAAAAACATTTAAATAACTCATCCGGATACTCTAACGTTATTTCGGCAACTGTTTATGGCGAAGAAACTACTTTTAATATTAAAGGAACTTATGTTAAAGAGTATGGACCACGGATTGTAAGAATTAACGATTTTAAAGTAGACTTTTCTCCTTATGGTCATTTAGTTTATATTGAGCATTATGATAAACCTGGTGTAATTGGAAATGTCGGACAGCTTTTAGGAAAACATTCTATTAACATTGGGTCAATGCAAGTAGGCAGAAAAGAAGAAGGCGGAAAAGCGTTAATGATGCTATCGATCGATAAACAAATTTGTGAATCTGTTCTTAAAGAACTTGTTGACACTGAAGAAATTATATACGTAAATAAAATTGAATTAATATAAAAAAGAGGCCGCGGCCTCTTTTTAGTTATGAGTATCAAAATAATGTAAGCTAAACAACGAAGCAAAACAATTCACCATTTAACTTCTTAATTCCAAATTAACCTAATGGAACTTCCTTGCGTTTACCTTTTTCAAAGGTCATTATCGACGTATATCCAACACTTTGAGCTAAGGCGATTGCTTGATCAAAGTCCTTCCCAACATCTTCTGGAACATGAGCATCTGAGGATAAGACGATAGGAATCCCCTTTTGATAACAAAGCTTAAGTAGTCTAGGGTCGGGATATAGTTTCCCTACAGGCTTACGTAAACCTGCTGTACTAATTTCAACACAAGTTTTAGAATTAGCTAAGGCGGTTGTCGCTCGTTCGTATTGTTCTAATAAAAATTGTTCATCGGCTGGCACATAATTAAATATTTTAACTAAATCAAGGTGACCGATAATATCAAACAAGTTTGACTCTGCTAGAGTGACCACTTGATCAAAGTAATTCTTATACGTTTCCTTTATATCTCGACGCTCCCATTCATGCTTGTATTCCCCTAAATCAATCCCGAAATCTCCAATCCAATGAATTGAGCCGATCACATAATCAAAATCATAATTTTTAATGAAAGCTGCCATTTCTTCGTGTTTGCCTGGTGTATAGTCCATTTCAATCGACATTTTCACATCAATATTGTTATCCCAAGCTTGTTGAAACAGCTTAATATAATCTTCCATATCATAATATCTTCTTGGATTTACCCATGAGTTACTAAGGATATTTTTAGTTTGATAAAAATGGTAGGCATGTTCAGAAATGCCAAAATGCTCTACTCCTTTAGCGTTTGCTTGATCAGTAAATTGTTTTAAATATTCTAACGTTAACGTTCCTCTTTCAAGATGATTGTGATAATCAGTAAGCATTTTCGTCTCCTCTCAAACTTTGTATTAACTGTAAAATAAGTTATAAATAATAAGTTCAACTTCATTTCATAAACTTCTATTCAAAGTCAAACTATTTCTACTATTATAACTGTTAACTTTACTATAGTGAAGAGAAATGTTTTTTTCTTACCAAATCTTTTTTAACAAAAAGTCGAGTTGTTGCTGATAAGATTTCTTTAAAAACTTTTTACCTTTTTCAGTGATATAAGCAAACCCTTCCCCAACCTCTATATATTGCTCTTCGATTGCAACAGCATAATAAAATTGGTAAAGAGAAACTGGCATTCGCTTCTTTTTATGTGTTGTATACAAATTATAATTTAATGTTCTATCTAAACTTCTCCAAAAACGCTGATGGAAAAGCCCTGCTTCAGTGATACGCGCCGTACCTTGCCTCTTTAACTTTATAAGCATGTAACTAAATCCTTCAAGAAGGACTACTCTATGATTAGATGTTACCGTCTTTTTGTTTAACCAATGCACTACATCTGCGTTGATTTCTGTTTTATCCAAATTATGCATTTTATTACCACACTTTTACTATGTCTGTATTATAAATTCAATCCAACTTTTATTTTATCATAATAACAACAAAAAGAGCTGACTCTTGTAAGAGTCAACTCATTCATTCTCCACTTTTATTAATGTCCCAGCCTGAATTATATCGCCTTTTATGCCGTTAATTTTTTTTATTTGCGAAATAGAAACCCCGGATTGTTTTGAGATTTTCCATAATGTATCTCCGTGCTGAACAACATAGTTTCCTTTAGGAACTATTTTTAACTGTTCATTCACCACTATTTTATCAGTCTCTAAACTATTCCAAAGTTTTATTTCGTCAATAGATACTTGATAACGTTCAGCTAAACTCCATAAACTATCTCCAGCTTTTACATTAACCAGCATTATTCCTTTCAACTCTGTTTCAGTCGTTCCCTCTAGTTCATCGGTGATTTTGGAAGAGGAAGCCACTTGATAATGTCTATTTTTTTCTATCTCCTCCGATAATACGAGAAAAGGATCAATGGCATTACTTTTAGACATCAGCCAATTTCCATCATGAACTTCGAAATGTAAGTGATCCCCTGAAGATCTCCCTGTGTTACCGACTGTGCCAATTTTCTCGCCTGCCTCTACTTGATCTCCATTGTTCACTAATCTTTCATCTAGATGTGCATATACAGTTTCAAAGCCTTCCATATGTTCAACAAAGATGACATTCCCATACGTATTAGAGTAATACGATTTTTTTACTATTCCATCACTTACTGAAACCACTGTAGTTCCTCTCGGAGCTGCAATATCAATTCCGTAATGTTTTCCATTTCTCGTTCCAAATGTATCAGTAATAAGCCCTTCAGTAGGCCATATAAAATGAACCCGTTCATATTTATCGTGCGAATCAGCAAATGATACTGTAGTACTTAAAAACAATAACCCTATTGATAATGCTACAGCGATCACTATTAAAAAACGCTTTAAATAGTCGTACATAAAATCCTCCTAATGTAAACTTCTTTTTTCTACAATCCTATCCTATGGCATTATTCAAACATTTATAACAAAAAACGAAACGTTTATAAGATTCTCCAAAAGTAGTAGTATTTATTCACTCACTTAGAAACTTATAAATAAAAAATAATGGGGATCCCCGAAAAGTTTCAGCTCACCAGAGACAACTACTAAATATAGACGTATCGATTTAACATCCGTCTGTATTTAGTGCCTAGTAGTGACTGAC
>SKSA01000227.1 GCA_007118195.1 Anaerobacillus sp.
CTAAAAATATGACAAATATTTCTACCAAAAGTGTAAGTGAGGGTGTATAACATGATAATGTAACGATACTATATGACTATCGATGTTTGACAATCAGGCTCGTTTCTTCGAAAGTTGAAAGAGCGCTTTTGCTATTATTGACCCAAATTCAAGGGAAATAATGTTAATATTAAAAAGAATATTGAGCTGGTTAGTTCAAATTAGAGGAAAAGAAATGAGTTGATTCGTGATGAAGACAAAAAGTAAATTGCGGCGAATGACGAAGGT
This sequence comes from Anaerobacillus sp., assembly GCA_007118195.1. GTDB lineage: Bacteria > Bacillota > Bacilli > Bacillales > Anaerobacillaceae > Anaerobacillus. The sequence goes on from SKSA01000227.1 coordinate 268, forward strand.
GCTATCAATGGTATTTGTCATCTTCATTCAAATTTATTGGTATAAGTTTAGCAAAAAAACTGAGGCCCAGTGGGAGAAACTATGGGAGAACATAGGGCAAAGGTTTCGAAAAACATTATTTGAATTAGAGGGATTACTAATTAAAATAGGACAACTACTAAGCATACGAGCAGACTTGTTGCCTCATGGGTTTATACGTCAAATACAAGATCTCACAGATAAAGTCCCTCCTTCTGAATGGACTGAGATTCAGGCAATTCTTGAGACAGAATGGGGCGGTCCTCTTGAGCAGCACTTTCTTACTATAGATAAAAAAGCAGTTGCTTCTGCTTCTATTGGAGAAGTTTATAAGGGGATCTTAAAAGATGGTCAAGAGGTAGCTATTAAAGTACAGCGCCCTGAAATCCAATCGATTATTCAAACGGATTTCCGCACCTTAGGGATTATTATATGGATTGCCGATCATTTGATTCCCCTTCCAAAAAGCTTTATCAACTTCAACGTTTTATTTAAAGAACTAAAACAAGTCATTGAGCGCGAGCTTGATTTTACTCAGGAGAAGAAAACCTTGCTTTATTTTAAAGAACGGTTTAAGAATGTAGAAATAGTGAAGGTTCCAGATGTGTATTCGGAGCTAAGTACGTCCAAGATATTAGTGATGGAGTGGGTAGATGGAATCAGGCTTACAGATGAGGGAAAGTTAAATCAATTAGAGGTGAGCCGCGATGAGCTGGTACAGCGTCTCATTCACGTATTTCTTCCCCAATGGCTTGAACCTGGTACGTTCCACGCTGACCCTCATTCAGGAAACGTGCTAGTATCAAAGGATGGGAGAATCGTATTACTAGATTTCGGAATGATAGGGGAAATCTCTAAAAGGGATGCTTCGAATTTTCAAGGGTTAATAGAGAGTGTTCTTTCCAAAAATTACGCTAATGCAGTAGAATGTTTGACTCATTTAGGATTTTTACTTCCTGAAGCTGATCCAAGAACGATGGAAAGATTATTAGCTGAATTGATGTCTTTTCAGCCTGCTGAATTGAAAGAAATGGACATTATGGCTTTAAAGTTAGAAATGAACGATATGCTTCAAGCACTTCCGATTCAGGTACCAACAAGATTTGTTTTTTTAGGGCGTTCTTTCGTTACGATGGAAGGAATGATCCGTAGTTTGATCCGTGAAGATGATGAATTGATAGATGTATTAAAACCAGTATTTCTGGATTGGTTAAATAAACAAGGAAATAATAAATGGTCATTTGTCTGGTATTGGTTGCAGTCACAACCTTTATTTAAGACCATCCACTCCTTTACAGAGTTTTTAAAATTACCGAAAAAGATTGAGGATATAAAGGAAAATGAGCAGCGAAGACAATTTCAATTTACTATTTATGAAAATTACAAAAAGCAGTTATTTCAATTAACACTACTTGGATTATTCGGGATAGGAGCGGGTATCTACACATCCCATCAGCTTATTTTGCAGTTATCAATAGGGGTATCAGTGAGCTCAAGTGCAGGGTATTTTATTAGTAGTTTTAAGTTAAAAAAGTGGATGAAATACATGCATGAAAAACGGAGAGGTTAGAATTTAATCCTTAAATGGTTTAAGGGTTATAGACCCCCACCTCAACGCGTAGTGTAGGTGGGAACTTTTAATCAGGTGGAGTTGAGACTCCATCTGATTTCTCGATGTTTCAGCTTGCTGAAACGAGTTCGCTCGTAAATGATGACACTTATATGAGCGGATGGGGCTGGCGTATAAGTGTCAGATCACCAAAGCAAAACTACGAAAAATAGACGTATGGATGTAACATTTGTGTATTTCGGTGCCTAGCGGTGACTGACGCTTTTATAAGAGTAAAGCGATACCGTAATATCAATCCAATAACCAAGAAAAAGTAACCGTCGTTATTGAGGTTACTTTTTTAGTACGGTAGTTTCATTGCCTTCAATGCTATTTGTGACCCAGGATATTTATATGATGAAGCAATAATCCAATTGCATAGTACATGCATGATTTGTCCCCCTTGCGAATAGCTATTAATTAAGGATATAGTGACAAGCTCAAGATTTGGACTGGGGGAATGATAAATGGTTGAAGCGATTTTAAAAATTTTTATAAGTGAACAGCAAGCGCAATCGATTTTATCGAATTCGTTAATTGAATTTATTTTTATGGTGTTATTTGTTTCATTTGCGATCGCAATTATCATTCATTTTACTTTGTATAGTAGATTGAGAAGAATACGGAACTTCCTTAGTACGAATAATTCGTTAGACATTGAACCGTTAAATCGGTTTCAAGGGGAGTTTGAACATAAAAATAAGCAAGAGTCGTTGAAGGTTGAAACGTTTGTTCAAAAGAAGTTCTCAGGCTGGCGAATGTTTAACGTACCTGTTGTTAGTCTCATTAAAATGATTCAAATGACGGTCTCCGTTTTTATATTAGTCGGTGTTTTAGGAACATTTATTGGTCTTGCGATGTCACTGGGGAGTATTGATGCCACAGGGGATCAGCTCGTAGAAAACGTGGCGCTCGTACTTGCTGGTATTGATGTGGCGTTCTACACGAGTATTGCCGGTATGGGTTTGTCACTTATCATGACAGTGGTTACTAGAGTGGCCAATACAGAATATATGTTAACGGACATTATGTTAAAAACTGAGTCTTATTTAGAAGAAAATGAACCAGATGCGCTTGAGCGTCTTATCGATGTATCTGAAACGATCAATTCTTCCATAGTTCAGCTTCGGGAAACAAACGAAGAATCGTTACAAAGTATTGTCCAATCCTTTGATGGTTTTCAAGAATATACCGTTGGTTTACAGCAATCTGCGAAGGATTTAGCGAAGTTTAATGAGGGACTGTCGCAAAATCTACAAGATTTCACCGTGATTTTTGATGGAATCAAAGAATTAACTGAGGGCTTCGATAAAGGAGTAACGAAGTTAAATAAAAACTTTGACCAATTATTCAATTATTTTTACAAAATGGATCAAAGGAATGAAAAAATGACGAGTGCCTTTACGGAAACGTATAAAAAAGTGGCGGAACTAACAACATCCCAGACAGAAACGTTGAATCATTTTCAAAATTCAGTTGTTGATTTAAAGGACTTTTTCTCTTCGGTTGTCGGTCGGCAGGAAGCGATTCAAGGAGCATTTGAGAGAACGAATGCCCAAAGTGATCATCTCGTAAAATTAATGCAACAAAACAATCAACAGTTTAAAGGGATTTTTGGGAACGATTTGAGCGGGAAACTATCGGGAATTAATACTAACTTAAAAGAGCTGAAACATGACTTTGATAAGCTAGGCAATTCCGTTGTCCGTTTACCAGAGGCATTGGATATGATTAACATCGCTCAAGTGGAATATAAAAACCTCCTCAAGGAACGCCTGGCTGATTTAAAGCAATTTAATCAAGACTTCAACAACCATTTAAAAGCACATCATACGGAATCTCAAGCGTTTGAAAAACATATAAATGAAGCAAGTCGTTCTTATGAACAAGTCGGAATAAAAAACCAGCAATTGCTAAACGAAATCAACCGTACGATTTCGCAAATGACAGAAACGTTTAATCATAGAGAAAAAGGAATCGAGTCGAGCGTCGCTATTTTAAAAGACACCCTTTCTAGATATGTTGCAAATTTAGATGGTACTCTTGGTGAAAAATTAGACAAAGTGAGTAGGAACCTTGGCGATTATGTTGTTGATATGAATGACTCTATTAAAAAAGAATTTAAGCAAATCGGTGAATTAACCGAAGATAATCAACAAAGAAGTGCACGTGTAATGCAACAAACGCTTAATGAGTTAGGTCGTGAATTTCAAAACTTAAATCGACAGCTTCATTCCATCACCCAAGAGGTAGCGAGACAAAGTCATATTCAAAGTCAAATTCAAAGCCAAAACCAAAATCGAAGCCGGCAGGTAAGGATTGGAAGCCATGATTAATAAATATAAAAGGTTATTTAAAGGTGAGCAGGAGGAAAGTTATTTTTGGCCGTCATTTACCGATTTATTGACGGCGATCTTGCTTTGTTTTATCCTCATTTTTATTATCATGATGGTCATAAAATCATTTCAAATTGAAGAGATGAAACGTACGATTGATCAAATTATGGGGGTTCGAGTTGATTTAATCAATGACTTGAATGAAGAATTTAGCGACTCGACTCTGGGGATTGAGATTGATGAGAAAACGGGTGCGATGATCTTTAACACCGATATTTTGTTTGAGTTTGATGCGGCGGTCTTAAAGCCAGAGGCGTTTGAGTTTTTAGATGAGTTTGTTCCGGCCTATTTAGATGTGTTATTAGAAAGTGGTTATGAAGACTATATTTCCGAAATCATCATCGAAGGTCATGCCGATCGAACTGGTAGTTATTTGTACAACTTAGAGCTTTCTCAGGCAAGGGCTTTTAGTGTCGCAGAGTACGTACTTAGTGAAGATTTCCCCTACCAAAACATTCAGGAACATCTGAAAGAAAAATTAACGGTCAACGGAAGATCTTATACGGATGGACGCACCGATGCAGAGGGGAACTATAGCCATCAGGATTCTCGTCGCGTAGAATTTAAATTCCGCTTAAAAGATGAAGAGATTTTAGAGGCAACACGTGAGTTGCTAGGTGGGAAAAATTAAATGAATTTTGTAAGGCTGTAAAAGGGTAAATCTCCCTTTTACGGCTTTTTTAAACATTAGTCAGTTCACTGTGACGTCCCGAAAAATCTTGTTTCACAGAATGGTTTCACGAGGTTTCATTACATAGTACGATTAGCAATTTAAAAATGAAAAAAGGAAAAACCTTACTACAAGAATACACGTAGTGAGATTTTTTTGGATTATTCAGAAAAAAACTTTAGTAAGAAAGAGGAAATAAATATAATACAACGAATAGAAATTAAGCAATGGCTTTTTAGAATAAAAGCGAAGGGGGAATTTCAAGTGACAAAGTTCGATCATATCAAAAATATTGATGAGAAAAGTATTTGGCATTCTATGAAGCCTTATAATCCCGAGGCAACAATGGTCATCACAAAAGGCGAAGGTGCCTGGGTTACTGATATCGATGGAAAAAAATATTTAGACGCGATGTCAGGCTTGTGGTGTGTTAATGTTGGTTACGGAAGAGCAGAATTAGCTAAAGCTGCTTATGAACAGTTAAAGGAACTAGCCTACTATCCTTTAACTCAAAGTCATTTAGCAGCTATTAAATTAGGTGAGAAATTAAATGAAATGCTTGGTGACGATTATGTCTTTTACTTTTCAAATAGTGGTTCTGAAGCAAATGAAACCGCTTTTAAAATTGTTCGACAGTATCATCAACAACGCGGAGATCACCAACGCTCTAAATTCATATCAAGATATCGGGGATATCATGGAAATTCATTTGGAACACTTGCAGCCACAGGGCAAGCGCAACGAAAATATAAGTATGAACCGCTAGCTACAGGATTTATTCACGTAACACCACCGGATTTATACCGCTCGAATGAATGGAATGATACTCCAGCTTTAGAAATTGAAACCGTAAAAGAAATCGATCGTGTCATGACATGGGAACTAAGCGAAACGGTTGCTTCTGTAATCATGGAGCCAATTATTACAGGTGGGGGAATTCTCATGCCACCAGATAATTATATGAAAGGTGTTAAGGCGGTTTGTGAAAAACATGGTGCATTACTAATTGCAGATGAAGTCATTTGTGGCTTCGGTCGTACTGGTGAGCCTTTTGGCTTTATGAACTATGGTGTAAAACCTGATATTATTACGATGGCAAAAGGAATTACGAGTGCCTATTTACCTTTAGCGGCAACGGCCGTTAAAAGAGAAATTTTTGAGGCTTTTAAAGGGGAAGAAGAGTACGATTACTTCCGTCATGTAAATACATTCGGTGGGTCACCAGCCTCGTGTGCTGTCGCATTAAAAAACATTGAAATCATGGAACTAGAGAATTTATTTGAGCGCTCAAAAACAGCAGGGGAAAAGCTACAAAATGAATTAAAGGCCGCTTTACTAGATCATCCATTTGTGGGTGATATCCGTGGGAAAGGACTTTTAATTGGTATTGAGCTTGTTGCAGACAAAGTTACGAAAGAACCTATTGATGTAAAAATCGTTAATGAGATAATGTTAAAATGCAAAAATAAAGGGCTTATTATCGGTAAAAACGGTGCAACTGTCGCTGGGTTTAATAATGTTATTTCGTTAGCGCCACCATTAAGTAGTACGGATGAAGATTTACAATTTATTAAAACGACGCTAATCGAAGTTTTTAACGAAATAAATTAAAGTTGCTCGAACTTAATGAATTTCACTATTCTATTAAATTAATTTTTGTCTTTCCTTCAAAGGAAAATTAGTATAAAATTTCCCCATAGACTTAAAGTGCTGGATCAATGACTTTCAATACAAAGGGGATAAATTTCCATGTTCATACGTAAAGCAGTAATGAGTGATGTAGATACCATTTATAATTTAATTGAACACTATGCAAAAGAAGGGAGACTATTATCTCGTCCACGTATTTCTATTTTTGAAAACCTTCAATCGTTGTATGTTGTCTCTGAGGGAGATGAGATCCTAGCAATCGCTGGATTACATATACTGTGGGATAATCTTGCTGAAATCCGTTCCCTAGTAGTTTCTCCGGAACATGCAGGTAAAGGAATTGGGAAGCTTCTAGTAGACCATATTGTCTCAGAAGCTGCAAAACTAGAAATTGAAAAGCTACTTTCATTAACCTATCAAGTAGAATTTTTCAAAAGATGTGGTTTTACAATTGTTGATAAAGAAACCATGCCACAAAAAGTATGGAAAGACTGCATTAACTGTAGTAAATTTCCAAATTGTGATGAGACGGCGATGATCATTCACACGAAAAATATATAATTTTCACAATTTTTTTAATAATTATTGACAACTAGATGACATTATACTAAAATCAAATTAAATAAATCGTTTCTAGAAAGACTTCCCTCTTTCATGATCAGCGATTTTCTAATTTTCAAAACTATATATGTTAACTGAGAAATCTATCAGACTTCAAAAAATGAAGCTACAAAGTAGATTAAAGCCAGTTATGTCATAATTATTTATGATGTAATTGGCTTTTTTGCTATCATTTGCAATTCAAAAGTAGAACTATAACATTAAGATTATTTGGAGGTGTAACATGAACATTCAAAACAAAGAATTACAGGATGTAGAAAAGAGCACTTCAGCGTCTTTGCATGAACGCCGGATGAAAGCGGTTCCTAGAGGTCCGTATAATATCACTCAACATTATGTTGAGACGGCTAAGGGAGCAATAATTGAAGATGTTGATGGAAATCGTTTAATTGATTTTGCTGGTGGAATTGGTATGCAAAATGTTGGGCACTGTCACCCAAAAGTTGCTAAAGCTATTACCGAACAAGTAAACAAAGCAATACATACTTGTTTTCATGTAGCACCTTATGAGAGTTATATTGAATTAGCGGAGCGACTCAATGAAATAACCCCTGGTGTCATGGAAAAGAAAACATTATTTTTAAATAGTGGTGCCGAGGCAGTTGAAAATGCAGTCAAAATAGCCAGGAAGTATACTGGCAAACCTGGAATTATCTCATTTGAACGAGGCTATCACGGTCGAACATTGTTAACGATGTCATTGACGAGTAAAGTGAAACCTTATAAGCACGGGTTTGGACCTTTTGCAAATTCAACTTATAAAATACCATATCCATATTATTACAGAGCCCCTGAAGGAATGAGTCCTGATGATCTTGATAATTATTTACTAAATCAAATCGAAAATTTCTTCATTGCAGATGTTGCTTCAGATGAAATAGCTGCTATTATTATGGAACCTATTCAAGGTGAAGGAGGGTTTGTTGTTCCTTCCAAAAAATTTGTTCAAGGGATCGCAAGAGTTTGTGAAAAGAACAATATTTTATTTATAGCCGATGAGATCCAAACCGGCTTTGGCAGAACAGGAAAACTCTTTGCAATGGATCACTTTAATGTAACTCCTGATATTATGACAATGTCCAAATCTTTGGCTGCTGGTATGCCTTTAAGTGCGGTTACTGGAAGAGCTGAAATTATGGATGCACCAGATATAGCGCAGCTAGGGGGGACATTTGGTGGTAGTCCAGTATCATGTGCGGCGAGTTTAGCCGTCTTGGATGTTATTGAAGAGGAGAATTTAGTTGAAAAGAGTAATAAAGTAGGGTCTATATTACAAAATAGATTAAATTTGATGAAAGAAAAATATTCAGTAGTTGGGGATGTTCGTGGTCTAGGCTCTATGTGTGCCATTGAGTTAGTAAAAGATCGGCATACGAAAGAACCGGCAAAAGAATTAGCTGGGAAAATTGTTAATTACTGTTCTGAACACGGTCTAATTGTTTTAAGCGCTGGAATGTTCGGAAATGTTCTACGCTTTCTTCCGCCACTAGTGATCAATGAGGATGAACTTCAACAAGGTTTAGATATTTTAGAAAAAGCAATAGATGCTTGTAAATAATAGGTAATCATTGAAACACCAATTAGATTGAACTGCCAAAGTTTAAGCAATTCTATTCCAGGATTGTCTATTAAACTAATATGCCAGTTAAAACATTTTCCATAGTATTGGTCTATGTTTTTAACTGGCTATTTTAATTATAACCAATATTTAAGGTTAAATTTAATTAATATTTTTATATAAAAGGTGGTGATAGTTGTGACCGGTGCATTACATGGCGTACGGGTTTTAGATCTAACAAGAGTATTAGCAGGTCCTTATTGTACAATGATTCTTGGTGATTTAGGAGCAGATGTAATTAAAGTTGAGGCTCCAGGAGGAAGTGATGATACTCGTGCTTGGGGACCACCTTATACTGGAGGTGAAAGCGCTTATTATTTATGTGCTAACCGAAATAAAAGAGCAATTACATTAGATTTGAAATCAGAGCAAGGGCAAGCAATTTTAAAAAAATTAATTGTTCGATCAGATGTAATTATTGAAAATTTTAAACACGGAACAATGGAAAAGTGGGGCTTAGGTTACGAACAACTTAAAGAAATAAATCCGCAAATTGTGCATTGTTCGATTACAGGCTTTGGTCATAAGGGCTTGTATAAAGATTTAGCAGGCTATGATTTTATCATTCAAGCAATGAGTGGATTAATGAGTATCACAGGAAGTGAAGAATCTGGTCCAATGAAAGTAGGTGTTGCAATCTCAGATATATTTACAGGTTTGTATGCTGCAATTGGAATTCAAGCGGCTTTAATAGAGAAAAATCAATCAGGGTTAGGTCAAAGTATTGATATATCCTTATTCGATTCTCAAATTAGCGCCTTAGCAAATGTTGCAAGTAACTATCTTATCTCAAATGCAGTACCAAAAAGATTAGGAAATGAACATCCGAATATAGTTCCGTATCAACCGTTTCCAACTTTAGATGGTTTAATAGCGGTTGCTGTAGGGAATGATCGTCAATTTGGAAAATTTATGAATGTAATAGGGTTACCAAATTTAAGTGCAGATGAAAAGTATTCTACTAATCCTAGACGACTAGAGAATAGAAATGAATTAACAAAAATAATTTCAGATCAGCTAGAGCAGGAAGAAACGAATTACTGGGTAGAAAAATTACGGGATTGTGGAATTCCTGCTGGGCCAATCAATTCAATTGATGAAATGTTTGAAGATCCACATGTGGTTGAAAGAGAGATAGTTAAGGAGGTTACTCATCCAACGGCAGGGAAAATAAAGCTTGTTGGTAGCCCACTTAACCTTTCACGAACACCTACTGAGATTCAAAGACATCCACCTTTAGCTGGAGAACATACTGAGGATGTATTGAAGGAACTAGGTTTATGTATAGATGAGTTAAATGAATTAAAAGATAAAAAAATTATTTAGGAGGTTTTTAAATGTTAAATTTTGGATTTTCTGAAGAGCAAGAAATGGTAAGAAAGATGGTACGTAGTTTTGTCGATAAAGAGATTATGCCACATATCGGTGAGTGGGATGCGAATAGTCATTTTGAAATGAATATTATGAAACGCCTTGCTGACCTAAATTTAATGGGTGTATGTGTTCCAGAGTGTTATGGCGGTAGTGGCATGGATTACAATACATTAGCGATTGTTTGTGAAGAATTAGAGCGTGGTGATACTGCGTTTAGAACTGCAGTGTCTGTTCATATCGGTTTAAATAGTATGACATTACTTCAATTTGCGAACGAAGCTCAAAAACAAAAATACTTGATCCCTCAAGCGAAAGGTGAAAAAATTGGTGCTTTCGGTTTAACAGAACCTAATGCAGGCTCAGATGTTGCTGCACTGCAAACAACTGCTGTAAAAGATGGAGATGACTATATTTTAAATGGCTCTAAATCTTGGATCTCTTTATGTGATGTTGCCGACAACTTCCTCGTTTTCGCTTATACAGATAAGAGTATGAAGCATAAAGGAATTTCAGCGTTTATCGTTGAAAGAGATACTCCTGGATTTTCTTCAAAAGCCACAAAAGGGAAGATGGGGATCCGCGCCGGAAATACAGGTGAGCTTTTCTTAGAAGATGTTAGAGTACCAAAAGAAAATTTACTCGGTGAAGAAGGAGAAGGCTTCAAAATTGCGATGGCCGCTCTTGACAATGGAAGATTTACAGTTGCTGCTGGAGCTTGCGGTCAAATTATGGCGTGTATTGAAGCAAGTGTTGATTATTGCCATGAGCGTAGTACATTTGGCAAAGAAATCGGAAGACATCAATTAGTTCAACAAATGATTGCGAAAATGGAAGCTGGATTACAAATGTCACGCCTTCTCGTTTATAAAGCAGGTTGGCTAAAAAATGAAGGGAAACGTAATACGAAAGAAACGTCATTAGCGAAATGGCAAGCTTGTGACTTTGCTAACCAATCAGCGAACGACGCCGTACAAATTTTTGGAGCATACGGTTATTCAAACGAGTACCCTGTAGAGCGTTATTTACGTAACTCAAAAGCACCAGTCATTTATGAAGGAACGAGAGAGATCCACACGATTATGCAAGCTGAGTATGTATTAGGTTATCGTGAAGATCGTCCTCTTTCAAAAATGTTACCAGCATGGCCTTATGAAGCTTCAGAAGAATATGTAAAATAAGGTTAAAAACAGAGACTTACGAATTAGGAAAGCTAATTCGTAAGTCTTTTTTCTTTACTTAATGAATTTCATCATCCTTATTTAACGCCACTAAGATCAATATATAGTTGCGTCAAAACCATTCGCAAACTATATATTCCGTGGTGTGGCTCATTTTTGGTAATTATGAAATTCACTCAACTATTTAAAAATAAAATTTTTAAACAGTGAGAAGGGATTTTTAATAAAATGTTGAATTAGTTGAATTAGATGTTAAACATAAAAAAATTCACATATGGAGGGAACAACTTGGGAAATAAAACGATCTTTATTGCAGGACATGCAAGATTACCACAAGGAATGGCAGCTAAAAGTTTATTTGAAACATTAACTGTTACTGCTGAGGTAGATAAAAAATATGGAGTAATTTTAGATGCTTCTTGTACTTTAGCCACTGAACATGGTCGTAATTTTATCGGTACACTTTTAAAGGGGTATAGTTTGAAAGATGGAATCGAAGAACCTATTAAATCGATTCAAAATCATTATCGTGGAAAAGCAACAAATGCAATTGTTGCTGGATTGAAAGATTTACATCTTCAGTTTATACAAATTAAACAAGGAGAATAAGTTTTAAGATATATAGTAATAAATTTTAAATAAGTGTAAATCGAGAAAAAAGTAGTCTTTGAATTCTAAATTTTCTAAAAAAACATTGACTTTGTAAGCGGATACATTTACAATAGGTTTATGAACAGATGTAATAAGCACCTCTAGAAAGATATTCTCTTTTAAGATCCGTGCAAATTACATTCACATATTTTCCCAACCTTATATATTTTACATTTCAACTGTTGAATCTACTCTATTCGGGTCCCCGATGTACATAGTAGGTCGAAGCCAGTTGCATCATTTTATGTTTATTAATGATGTAGCTGGCTTTTGTTTTTTAATTTTAAATTAGTTCGTTTTCTCTTCAAATTTGAAGGGGTGAAAATATTAATGTAAACGAAAGGGGATGGGGATTATTAAGACGGAAAACAAATTAAAGAAGGTGTTGTCTAGGTTTGATGTGCTCTTTTTGTCCTTTGGTGCGATGATCGGCTGGGGATGGGTAGTTCTATCAGGTATTTGGATTACTGAAGCAGGTACTTTAGGGGCGATGTTGGCGTTTGTCATTGGGGGTATTTTAGTTATTTTTGTTGGGCTTACTTATTCAGAATTAGCTTCAGCGATGCCTAAGGTTGGTGGAGAGCTCGTCTATGTACTGAGGGCCCTCGGTAAGAATTTAGGTTTCGTTGCTGCTTGGGCTGTTACATTGGGGTATGTATCAGTTGTTGCTTTCCAGGCTACGGCCTTACCGACGGTTATTGAATTTTTCTTTCCTAATTATCGTGTCGGTTACATGTGGACCATACAAGGTTGGGACGTTCATTTATCGTGGGTGCTTGTCGGTGTTTTAGGGGCATTGTTCGTTATGTTTGTCAATTATATCGGAATTAAAATAGCCGCAATTGTTCAAATGATTTTTACACTTATGATTGCAGTAATGGGTATATTGTTAATTAGCGGAGCTTCTGTAACGGGGAGCATGGCAAACGCTGAACCTCTATTCCTTGGTGGAATGGCTGGAATTATGACCGTTATTGTTATGACACCGTTCATGTTCGTCGGCTTTGACGTCATTCCTCAAGCGGCTGAAGAGATGAACATTAAGCGAAAATCAATTGGTAAAATATTAATTTTCTCTGTATTTTTAGCGGTGTTTTGGTACATTGCGATTATTTTCGGAGTAGGTGTTTCTCTTGATAAGCCTTCTCTTGTAGATGCGTCATTACCAACAGCAGCAGCTATGGGGGCAATTTTCGGATCCGAATTCTTTGCAAAGCTACTAGTTGCAGGGGGAATCGCAGGAATTTTAACAAGTTGGAATGCCTTTATCATCGGTGGAAGCCGAGTTCTTTATGCGATGGCAGAAGCTCGGATGTTACCAGCTTGGTTCGGAAAACTACATCCAAAATACAAAACTCCAGCAAACGCAATTTTATTTATTGGCTGTTTATCCGTACTTAGCCCGCTTTTTGGTCGTCCAATGTTAGTATGGTTAGTTGACGCAGGAGGATTTGCAGTTGTTATCGCATATTTCTTAGTTGCATGGGCATTCCTTAGACTTCGAAAAGATGAGCCTAACATGAGTCGTCCATTTAGAGCAGGAAAAAGCAATGTCGTTGGCTGGTTCGCTATAGTTATGAGTTTAGGTTTCATCGTCTTGTATCTGCCTGGTATGCCAGCGGCACTTTCTTGGCCAGCAGAATGGTTCATCTTTGCAGGGTGGTCGTTATTAGGGGTATTTTTCTGGGCTAGGATGAGAAAAACGTTAACAGATGAACATGTTGATGAATATTTAAAAGATGTTGTTGAATTAAATGATGAGGATGAAGAGAAAGTAAGTTAAATATTTCGAATGTTCCACCAATAATATAAAATAGTATTCCATCAGTGGGGTGATGCCCCACTGATGGTTTCTGTTTAACCACTTTTACATAGGAGGTAACTATGAAAATATTAAAAATAGATATGAAGCATTTAACAGTAAATGAAGAAGACATAGCTAAGTATAAGCGTTTAGGAGGTAGAGCGTTAACTTCAAGAATTATTCATGATGAAGTATTACCTACATGTCACCCATTAGGGGAGCGTAATAAATTAATTTTTGCCGCTGGTTTATTGA
>SKSA01000150.1 GCA_007118195.1 Anaerobacillus sp.
TCGAGACAACTCGTAGCCTTTTCACAGTTGTAATGCTCGTGGCTCTTGTTTTACCACTAAACTACACCCGCATATAGACAATTCATTTTGTTAGTGACAAAATATAGTATATAACATCTATTGCTCTATGTCAATATATTTATAAAGAAAACTTCAGCTTAGCGTCCTTGAAAGAACGTAAGTCATCGTTTTTTACTTAAATACAAAACCATCATGACGATACATCGTCACCACTCTAATATGTAAAAGACGGGCGATTTCCTTCTTTTCGCTGTTTATTTCTTGGCGAAATAAGAAGGATCGTTCAGGAAATCACCCGGTTTTTTTCATATAAATCCACCATGACGGTTTACCCGTCACCATCTAGGGTGCAAAAGTAGGGCGAGTGCCCAACCAACAAACCACTAACCAACTAACCAACTTTTTCATAAATTTAATTACCATATTTCACTTCTCTATATACTACACTAATTGAAAGCTTTCTTTCAAGTCAGTAATTTCATTTCCTAAATGGTCATAGAAAGTAACTAGTGTTGCTTTCGTTTTATCAAAATCAACGATCGCATAGCTTCGTTCTATCCTTCTTCTTGGTAAGCGGAAACTGCCTGGATTAATAAAAAGTACACCATTTTCTTCAAAAGCAACAGCAATATGAGAGTGCCCAAAACATACAAGATTAGCTCCTAATTCTTCAGCTCGATAAGAAAGTTTAACCGCTGACATCTTCACGTTATGTAAATGCCCATGGGTAACGAATACTTTCAGTTGATCTTTTTCATAAAAAATATCGTCGTCGTACTCATGATCATAATCACAGTTACCTCCGACAATGAGTAGATTTTCATAAGACGCAAAACTTTGTTTAGGAAGTTCTGAATCTCCGCAATGAAACATAATATCGACTTCGTGTTTATGTCGGTCTAAAACTTGATAAAGCTCTTCCTTTAACCCGTGACTATCGCTAATGATCAAAACTTTCATAGAAAATACCCCTTTAAATAATTGTCACTAAGACTTCCTTTAATTTCTTTAGTGCATTGGCACGGTGGCTAATTTCATTTTTTTCTTGTTTGCTAAGTTCAGCCATCGTTTTTCCTAATGCAGGAATAAACATAATTGGGTCATAACCAAAGCCATTATCGCCTATTGGCGTCGTCGTTATGACTCCTTCACAAGTTCCGTCAACAATGATCGTCTTTTCGCCTGGCGTTGCAAGTGCTAAAGAACAATGAAAACGAGCGCTACGTTCACTCTCCGGAACCCCCTGCAATTCATCAAGTACTTTCTCAAGGTTTTCTTGATCATCTTTCTTTGCACCTGCATAGCGAGCGGAAAAAACCCCCGGTTCACCATTAAGAGCGTCGACAATTAAACCAGAATCATCTGCTAATGTAGATATATTAAACTCAGAAGCAATGGTTTCAGCTTTTTTTATAGCATTTTCTTGAAACGTCTCACCATCTTCTTCTACATCGATCGCGTCATCAATATCTAATAATGACTTTACCCGAAAATCGAATTGAGCAAACAATTGTTCAAATTCTTGTACTTTCCCTTTATTTTTTGTCGCTATTAAAATTTCTCTCAAAATCGTTCCTCCTACGCTTTTTCCTTTGAGAGAATTTTTATGTTATCAGCAAATTCTCCTAAAACTGCTCGTTGCTCGTGAAATATTTCATGTACACCCTTCTCGGCAAGATCTATCAATTTATTGAGTTGATCTCTAGAAAAAGTTGCTTCTTCCCCAGTACCTTGGAGTTCTACAAACTGACCACTACCTGTCATTATGACATTCATATCAACGTTCGCACTGGAATCTTCGATATAATTCAAATCGAGGATTTCACCTAAATTCGAATCAACTCCAACAGAAATAGCCGCTAAGTAGTCTTTAATCGGAAACTGTTTAATTTTTCCTGCTGCCATATATTTTTCAACGGCTAACACCACCGCTACAAATGCACCAGTTATTGAAGCGGTTCTCGTACCTCCATCCGCTTGAATAACATCACAATCAATCCAAATCGTCCGCTCCCCAATTTTATCTAAATCTATAACGGATCTCATTGCTCTACCAATTAGGCGTTGAATTTCCATTGTTCTCCCTGTCACTTTCCCTTTCGAAGACTCACGAATATTTCTTTGTTCCGTTGCACGAGGAAGCATAGAGTATTCAGCTGTAACCCAGCCTTTACCTTGATTTCTTAAAAAAGGTGGGACGCGATCTTCAATACTCGCTGAACAAATAACTTTCGTATCTCCTACCGTGATTAAAACAGATCCTTCCGGATGTTTTATATATTCAGTTTCTATATGTAATGGTCTTAACTCATCTAATTTTCTTCCATCAACACGCATTATCCAAATTCCTCCTTTGATTCATTCATTTTCTATCATACCAATGTTTAGTTTGTTCTACAAACGTTAATATTCCACTTATATATCTTTCCCCACAGTACCATTGTGGATACTATTGAAAAATGAAAGAGGGTGTCCCATAAGCGTCAGCTCACCAGACAAAAATCCTAAATATAGACGTACTCATTTATCATCCGTCTGTATTTAGTGCCTAACGGTCCCTGACACTTTTATGGGAAACCCTCTTACCAAACATCCTAATAACTTACTGAATTTACTTTTAGAGGTCTTGAAACAGGCTCAGATAAAAACTCGCCTGATGCCATTAATACTTCACTATCCCCACCTACTTCAATTGCCACTTTATCGACACCAGGTTGCTCAGTTAAAGATAGAACTAGCAGATTTAACACTTCGTTGCTAATAGCTGTTCCTTCAATATGGTTCAATAAAGCTTCGTTAAAATTTACAGTCACAACTCCATTAGCGTAACGAGGGTCTTCTAGAAGCTGAACACCGTGGCGGAAATCTGTTAATAAATTAGAAAAACTAGAAGGTCCTGCTAGAAGCTGTGAAACAACAGCTTTTAATTGATCTTCACTTGAATTTACCCTTCTTGTTACCGGAACATAATAAAGATTTTCTCCATTTTGAGCAAGAAAATATAACGTTACTGCTTTACTATTTGCTAGGTCAACGACTTTATCTGTTTCAAGGTTAATACCGTTTAAACGACTGAAGCCTTCACCTATTGGTGTACCATTTACGGGCATCACTTCCTGATCATATCCATTTATACGAACTTTAATGACATCGACACTATCAAACTGAGTTAATGTCCATGTAATAGATTGGAGGATCTTTAATTCATCCTCAGGACGATATTCTTTAAACTCCTCAGAAAAATCGACGACAGCTATACCTTCACTTATGTTTACACCAAGAATTTCTGTACCAGATGGAAGAACTGCTTGAAATCCGTTAGGTAACATTTGAGTGATAGGACCATCTTTCACTAAGTATTCGATAGCTTGCTTGGCCACTCCTTCTTCTTTGGGTAACGTGACTGCCTGTGGGGCGACAAGTCCATTTTGATCGAGCAAGTATAACTCTCTCGTTACTGTTTCTGTTACGATCTCTTCACTCATTTCTTCTACTTCTTCTACTTCACTGCTATCAAAGGAAACTCCTTCATCAACATAACTGACAGGTGGTGGATCGGTTTCATTCATCGTTTTGTCTCCTCCAAAATTACAACCAGTTACAATGATCGATAGAGCAAACAGCAACGGAACTCCTGCTCTGTAAATTTTACGCATGCTTTTCCCTCCTCAGGTGGTTTGTACTACTATGTATACGAGCTTTTTAAAAATTTAGACCAACCCTTTTAAACTATCTTATAAAAAGAACGCCAGTCCCTTTCCCACTGTTTTTAGAGAGGTTCCAAAAAACTATTCACGATTATCTACTCTCAATCCGGTATGTAAATGTCGGCAAGCACGCTTTCACTGCACTGTTATCTCCGGTGATATAAGCCTTGTTCAAGTAAACCAACCGACAAAAGCGAACTCGTTTCAGCAAGCTGAAACATCGAGAAATCAGATGGAGTCTCGACTCCACCTGATTAAAAGTTCCCACCTACGCTACGCGTTGAGGTGGGGGTCTATAACCCTTAAACCA
>SKSA01000393.1 GCA_007118195.1 Anaerobacillus sp.
AAAACTGGCACAATGCCACTAAATCAGCATAGCTCTTTTCGTCCATCCATTTTCGTCTACGAACATATTCATCGTGAAAATAGCCTAAGTGAGCGATCGGTCCGCCAAAAGAAGTAAATCCTAACCTCGTTGAGACGTAGAAAATCTCTAGTAAAGCTGCAAGAGTAATCTTTTTCTTTTTTTGTTCCATAATGCCTCCTTTTTGTTGTGTTCAGTTAAATTCCTATTCGTTTTTAGTATTAATTATAGAAGGAGGCTAGTTTTATTTATTGCAATCAAATCGTATCAAATTTAAATAATGTAAGCAATTATTTTCAAATAAATTGACAATAACTTTACAATCCTAAGCTTCTATGAATAAATTCTATAATACTGGTATAATAGCAATTAATAGAAAAAAGAGATTTTTCAAAAAATCTTTGAAAGCTTTTAATTTATTAAAGGAGTTGTAATTTTGAAAAGTACATTAGAAAAAGGTTTAAATGTATCACTATTAATGAACGAATTAAAGCAAGATAATATTGAAATGCAGGGTGTAATGAGAAGGATTCAAGCAATCTCAAGGCAATCTAATATTTTAGCATTAAATTCAGGGATCGAAGCCGCTCGGGCTGGGGAAGCAGGGCGAGGTTTCTCCGTAGTTGCAACAGAAATTAAAAAATTTGCTGGAGAAAGCTTTGATGCTAGTAAGAAAAGTGAGTTCATTATCAATAAAATTCAGGAAAAAGCAAATGAAATTATTGCGGTAAGAACTGTCGATATAGCTTACGATACGATTGACAAAATCGATCGGAATTTATTTGAGCGAAACTGTGATGTTCAGGCTTGGGCGACATTTGATGCAGTAAAAAACTGTCTAACCCACCCCACTACCGAATCAAAGCAATCTGCACAATCATTATTAAAAAATATTCATAATATTTATGAGGTTTATTTTGATTTGTTTGTTATAGATATTACAGGAGAAATTGTTGTAGCAGCTCAAAATCAAAGTCAAGTAGGGAAAAATATGTCTGATCGAAAGTGGTTTCAAGAGACGATTAAGACAAATGATGTTTACGTAACGGATATGTATCATTCCTCAGTTGTCGGTGGACATACGATGGCCTATTCCAGCCCTATCCATAATGATGCTGGAAAGACCATTGGGGTTTTAACGACAAGATTTAACTGGGAGTATATATACGATATCATTGACCGTGTAAAAATTGCAGAGGATAGCAAGCTATATGTTATTAATTCAGAAGGATACGTAATTGCTTCAAAAGACCGCTCAGATATTTTAAAAACAAAACTTACAAGCTTAAGAGCTGTTGAAAATGTATTGACGAAAAGAGAAACTCGAGGATATACGATTGAAAATAATTACATTAACGCCTATTGTTTAACCGAAGGGTACAATGCTTATAAAGGAAAAGGCTGGTCAGTGATTGTCATAGAACCAATAGGGGAGTAACCGTAAAATAGTACAATTAATCCCCTCTTTTCCCCACAATCCCATAAAAGAAAATCTTCGTAATTTCTTCAGTCAATGGCAATATCTTCTTATAGACGTCTTCGCGTTGAATGTAGTCTTTGAGCATTTGGATATAAAATAAAATTGCTTCATTAGATAAACTCGGGTCGATATATCCTTTTTCTCTTCCTTCAGAAAACAAATAATTATATAAAGGGATCGCTTTTTCAACATAAATTTTTTCGATATAATTGCCGTTCGTCGTATATTCTTTCATTAAGTATTGATATAATTCTGGATTCATTTGACGAGCAACTTCTTTTTTATTAAAAGTAAGTTGCTCTATTTTTTTTGGAAAAGGAAGATCACTATAAACGATTTGTTCAGCGTCACTATAGGCATGATCAACATAATAGATAAAAACTTCATGAATTAAATTATGTTTACTTTCAAAATAATTGTAGATCGTTACTTGTGATACGTTCGCTTTTTTGGCAATTTCAGCAATCGAAACTTTTTGGATGCCGTATTCCATAAATAGGGCCAATGCAGCTTCTAAAATATCATTCTTTTTTTGTTCTTTGCGTCGTTGGAATCCGTCCATTTCGTTTCACCTCATGTTTAGTTTAATAAAAATTATGTAATATAACAAATCAAATATTTCATAAACTCTTGTCAAAGGGTTATTTTTTTTATATTATGAACTATGACAGTTAAAATATTTCAAAACTTACACGTATTAATGAATTTCATCATTCAATATTATCACCATTAAGTAACGATATGTAATTGCGTTAAGTCGTTCGCCACTACATATCGTTTGATATCGCTCAGTTTAGGTAAGTATGAAATTCACTCATATAAAATCATAATAAAATTGAATACAAGGGGGAAGAGCAATTATGGCGATCTTACAAACAACGAATTTAACGAAGAAGTTCGGAAAGTTTACGGCCTTAAATGGTGTCAACATGGAAGTAAATAGTGGCGAAGTCTACGGTTTCATTGGTCCGAATGGCGCTGGGAAGTCGACGACGATTCGCGTTTTACTCGGTATTTTAAAAGCAACAGAAGGGGAAGCGAAGATTTTTGGTAAGGATGCTTGGAAAGATGCGGTTGAAATTCATAAACGTATTTCGTATGTTCCTGGGGATGTGAATCTATGGCCGAATTTAACAGGGGGAGAAGTGATCGATTTATTTACAAAGTTGCGTGGTGGTAATAATAAGAACCGTCGCGAACAGTTAATTGAAAAATTCAATCTAGATCCGTCAAAAAAATGCCGCACCTATTCAAAAGGGAACCGCCAAAAAGTGGCGTTAGTATCTGCTTTTTCTTCTGATGCAGATTTATATATTTTAGACGAACCGACAAGTGGTCTTGACCCATTAATGGAACGAGTATTCCAAGAATGTGTGATGGAAGCAAAGTTAGCAGGAAAAAGTGTGCTTCTTTCGAGCCATATTTTATCGGAAGTGGAAAGATTGTGCGATAAAGTTGGGATTATTCGGCAAGGTCAAATCATCGAAACAGGAACGTTAAAAGAGTTGCGTCACTTGACGAGAACGAACCTCCTTGTCGAAACGAAGCAACCGATTACCGCGTTAAGCGAAGTAAAAGGAGTGCACGGTATCGAGAAGAAAGATGAAGCACTCACGTTTCAAGTAGATGCAGAACATCTTGATGCGGTCATTCAATATGTCAGTCAGTTTGGGGTGTCACGATTAGAAAGTTCACCACCGAAATTAGAGGATCTATTTATGCGCCATTACGAAGGAGCAGATAACGCTTCAGGTACAGGAGTCGGAGGTGAGTCCTGATGTGGAAACAGTTATATATTCAAACCGGAACGATGTCTCGCTTTATTTTACGACGTGATCGTATTCGCCTACCGATTTGGATATTTTCAATTTTGCTCGTCACGCTTTTAACGGCTAATGCATATACGGGTTTATATGGTTCCCAACAAGAAAGGCAAGCAATTGCAGAAACAATGAAGAACCCAGCGATGATAGCGATGGTTGGTCCTGGATATGGACTCGACAACTACCATGAAGGGGCAATGATGGCGCATCAGATGTTGCTTTTTACAGCAATCGTCGTTGCGATTATGAGTATTTTACTTGTGAACCGTCATACTCGTGCCGATGAAGAAGAAGGACGTATTGAATTAATACGTTCACTACCTGTCGGACAGTTATCAAATTTGAGCGCAACGGTCATTGTGTTGTTTAGCGCGAATATCGTACTCGCTCTTTTGACCGGTTTTGGTTTGTTTGCTTTAGGAATTGAGAGTATCGATTTGCACGGCTCAATTTTATATGGAGCTGCTTTAGGGGCCACGGGAATTTTTTTTACAGCTATTACGGCCCTATTTGCACAGCTTTCAGAAAATACCCGAGGAGCGATCGGCTTTTCATTTACGTTACTCATGGTTGCGTATCTCGTTCGTGCAGTAGGTGATGTGAGCTATGAACCACTATCGATGGTCTCACCACTAGGTTGGATTTTAGCGACTGAAGTGTACGTTAATAACTATTGGTGGCCGATTTTATTAACGGTTAGTGT
>SKSA01000276.1 GCA_007118195.1 Anaerobacillus sp.
ACTCTTAAAAGGAGGTGAATGAGATGATCGAAAAGAGATTAGATCGAATTGAAGATATGCTCTCGCAATTGATTGGAATGGTAGGAAAATTAAGTGAAGAACAGCAAGAAATGAAAAAAGAATTAGCTGGAGTGAAAGATGAACAGCAGGAAATGAAGAAAGAGCAACAAGAAATGAAAAAAGAGCTACTAAAAACTAACATAAAGTTGGACGAGCTCGAACAAAAAAGCGAAAAAAGGCATGAAGAAGTTATCGAGCGTTGCTGGTCATTTAATATTTTCAAAATCGGTACGTCACTACCCAAAATCAAACAACGATAGAAGAGTAATCTCTTTCACTCCCATCTATTATTTCCCCCATAAACCCTAATCCGTTATAAAAAAAGAGGTGCCACAGTGACACCCCGACCTTAATTCTTACGATCCTCAAACCACCCAATTAAATGCTCCAAACGCTCTAAGCGGTGTATCGGTTTACCTGAGCGTGAAAGGTCATGGTTTTCATCTGGGAAACGAACGAGTTTTGTTTCGACACCAAGACGTTTCAAGGCGATATACCATTGTTCAGCTTGCTCCATTGGACAACGCAAATCTTGTTCTGAGTGCAAGATAAGTGTTGGTGTTTTCACATCACGCGCAAACGTAAGTGGTGAAATCTTTAACAGTTTTTCGACATCATCCCATCCATCGGTACTCTTGTATTGGATATTTTCAGGAGTACTTAAATGAACTTCATTATATAACTCTTCGTTCCAATAACACGTAGGCAGTTTTGTCTTTGTTAGGCGACACTACAGGGTCACCTACAAACTTAAATTTACATAAATCTTCAGCTGTTATCGGACGTTTCGTCATTTTTATTCCTCCATTTTTACAAACTATAAAACCATTTTAACATTTCGTTAGTCGAAATAAAATAAAGTTATCCTATTTTTAGAATAAAAAGAAAATCGATAGCCAAATGGTGGATAATTCATGAAAGAAACGACATACGTATTTTAACTACCTGAGTGAATTTCATAATACCAATAAACTAGTCACATCCAGCCACATTAGTTGAGAACAATTTAACTCCACTAGATGTAGTATCCTAATGGGGGTAAAATAAGAATTATAAAATTCATTAACCAATATAAAATTTCATCGATGTTACGATAAATAACTTAGACGACCTCTAGGTCTTGCCGAGTATATCCTTATTTTTGCTGTAGTTGTTTTAATCTTTTACTTTTCAGGAAAAATATCGTCCATCATTCGAATAAAAATATCCATTTTTGGCATACTTTCATCGAGGTGAAAAGAAATGAAAAAAATTGTGAAGTGTTTTTTGATCGGCATTATTTGTTTTTTTATCGTTATTGATCCAATCACTCTAGAATTGGCTGAAGGGAATAATGAAAATGAGGAACTTTTTATTCAAATGGTCACTGGAGAATTTAGTTCAAAAACGGACGATGGAAAAGAGATCGAAGCATACCGTTGGGATCCAGGAACGATTTTTGTTCCGAAAGGGAAAGACGTTAAGCTAAGTATTTACGGTGTAAATGGAAAATCTCATCCGTTTTATATTGAAGGAACGAATATAAAAGATGAAGTAAGAAAAGGCGAAGAAACAATAGTGAAATTTCGTTTTGATGAGGAAGGGATTTATCGCATCGTTTGTACGTCACATGAAACAATTGAGCAAAACGGCCCGATGATTGGCTATATTGTTGTAAAATAAGAAAGTCTTTACATTTCCATAAATGCTATTTTCAAGATAACTTTCCGACTCCATTGAGGGTTGGAAAGTTATTTTTTTGGTGTGTGTAAAATAGGTAAGCGGATACCTACTAATTTTTCTATCGTCTAATGAATATTGATATATTATGAGGTTAAATAGGAAAAGTGAATTCAGCACTTGCTAATGGAAACTGGGGATCTTCAGTTTTTTGAGTTTTTTTCCAATATAAAAATGTGTGGAGTGATTTTTATGGCTGAAGAAAAGCAAAAAAGGAGGAGGACTTTCAATTTGCCAGTCATCTTCGGTGTGACGTTAATGACTGTCCTCGGGGTTTCTAGTGTTTCCCCAGCTTTCCCTGCGATCATGTCAGCATTAAATATCACGGAAACACAAGTGGGCCTTTTGATTACCGTCTTTACCCTTCCAGGTGTCGTTTTAACGCCTTTAATGGGAGTGGCAGCAGACAGGTTTGGGAGAAAAAAAGTACTTATTCCTTCTCTTTTATTATTTGGGATTGCTGGAGGTATGGTTGGGTTCAGCCAAAATTTTTCAACACTGTTGTTGTTGCGTTTTTTTCAAGGGATGGGTGCGGCAGGTTTAGGCTCTTTAAACGTCACAATTATTGGTGATTTATATGGCGGTAACGAAAGAACAAAGGTGATGGGGCTGAACGCCAGTGTTTTAAGTATCGGAACTGCAGTCTATCCGTTAATTGGTGGTAGTTTAGCGGCAATTAGCTGGAATTTTCCATTTTTATTACCGTGGCTTGCCGTTCCTTTAGGGATTGCGGCTATGCTGTTTCTGAAAATTCCTGAACCGGAAAATAACCAACATTTCAAACTCTATTTAAGGAATGCTTGGTTTGGAATCAAAGACCAGAAAGTGATCGGAATATTTGTTGCCGGGGTTTTAGTTTTTATCATTTTGTACGGAAGTTATTTAACGTATTTTAGTATTTTACTAGGCGGAGTTTATCAAGCTTCTTCTTTTATTATTGGTTTACTTATGTTTTCGATGTCGATTACGACCGCTATCGTTGCTAGTCAATTAGGGAGATTAAATAAGCGATTTAGTAAGCAAAGTCTACTAAAAGTAGGTTTTTGCGGATATGCGACCTCGATGGTTATGATTCCTTTTGTTCACGAGCTATGGTTCTTTTTACTTCCGATACTAATTTTTGGTGTCGGGCACGGATTAATCATGCCAAGTTTGCAAGCTTTGTTGGCAGAACAAGCGCCAATGAAATTAAGGGGGATTTACATGGCGCTTAACGGAGCAATGCTTAGAATAGGGCAGACGACAGGACCACTGTTGATCGGTTTAGTTTATATGGTCGGCGGATTTACCAGCGCTTTTTTCGGAGGTGCACTCATCGCTGTCATCGGTTTGTTAGTCGTTCATTTTATGGTAGCGTGTTTTGATGCTACAGGACGTTTATAAAGAATAACCAATACATATGGTCGAAGCCACTGGATAATAACCCCGGTGATTAATGCATTTAGTAAGGTTCCAATACCAACAGCACCATTGAAAAATAAAGCAATAATTACTAATATAATACTAATGATCGCCCGTGACCTACCAAAAGACCAACCTGTTTTATCGGTTAAAATAACCATCGACCGATCTATAGGATTTGGTGCAAAGTTTGATTCTAAATAAATCGCAATACCGATTGCGCTAAAAAGGATGCCTAGTAATAATAATATAACTTGTTCTAATAAATGATTAGGTATTAACCATTCTTCTAGTAACAAAAGCCATGTATCAATCCCAAATCCTGTAATAATGGAAGTTAATATAACTAAAAGTTCAGGCCTTGCTTTTATAGCTAATGCATTAAGCAAAACCATAGCAGACCCAACAACAATTTCCCAACTACCTATGGTTAATCCAAATGTGCGAAATAAACCAACGAGTAAAGCATCAAAGGGTGAAGTGCCTAATTGAGATTGAATTGTGAGAGTAATTCCTAATGTTAATACGACAATCCCAATAAAATATATCAGAAATGATTTACCGATTTTTTTCATATATATCCCCCGTCATTTTATGATTGAATTATAGTATGTGATTGCAGAACCATATCCTCAAATAATATACTTATATTGGATTTTTATCAATTCCTTGTTCAACTAACACTGCCTCATCAATATGATGAAATCATTGAGGCTCTACCGATGGCAACAAGCGCCGTATCCATCCTTGTTGGATTGCAATTATTCAAAAAGAGGTAGAGCTTTTTTATTTGTTTAGTATCGTTGCGTTTAGTAATGTCAATCATTTTTTTGAATAT
>SKSA01000059.1 GCA_007118195.1 Anaerobacillus sp.
AAAAATGTCCACCAGAGGTGGACATTTTAGCGATTTGTCTTTTGGAGGTGTCTGACACCTTGCTCACAACTTCACAATAACATGTAAAAATAAACCTTCTACTTTTTTTCTTTATTTTACCGATATAATGTCCAGGCTCTTAAAGTGCTTGTAAATCATGCTTGAACTTAAAACGCCTGCGCAAACGAGAAACGTAATTAATGTTCCGATATTTTGATGGTTACCAGAATAAATATTAATTATTACTCCTAAAAATGTAGGTAAGATGGCTAATGCTGCAAGCACTGAAAGGTATGTAATAAAAAATCCAAAAATCGCTTCTCCAACTAATATAGCTTTTTTCATAACAACATCGCTCCTTTTGATGATTATATGTTTAATTTTTCTATATGTTCACTATATCACAAACTTACTCTTACAAAATTCCATTATGTGTCAAGATCGTTGCAGCTTGTTGACTGATTTGTGAACTAATTCACAAATTAGTCAACACTTGCAAATTTAAAAGATAGGTTCAACATATTCGTAAATTAATTCCTTCTTCGCTACAACCTAGAACCGCACATTAGACGATGAGCTTTTCGCCCATTCCGCACTTAAACGACGACTTTATGTATCACTTATGAACTGCATTACATAATTTGTACTATAACCTATGGTAGTGCAGAATGTTCTGCTTGAACCCAAAACGAAAAGGTTCTTAAACACACACAAACCTTTTACCACCAACTACCTAATAGGGATCACCAATGAAAGGGGTGTTTGTATGGGATATTACGGTGAGCCAGTTTATCCTGCTGTCACACCTAGTTATGGTTCTTGTTGTTCACAACCTACTTTTGACCCTTGCACTTACAGTCCACCACCTGTTCCTGCTTACGGTCCTGTTTATACCCCACCTCCACGGTATGGTTCAGGTTTTGGAGCCGCATTAATTATTGTCGTTGTTATTTTACTCATCATTTTGGGGGCAGTATACTACTACCAAAATGTGTAACAACGATAGATGCTACAAACCGAGTAAACGCCAGGACAGTCGCTCCTGTTCTTGCGTTTACTCTTTTTTTCCTGACCGTGGTGCCTTGCAACTGACATTTTGTTTTTGAAAAACCGAAAGCAATTTTCCGATGTTAACAACAAATGATTAATTAACTTATCCTCGAGGGCCACAAGCACCTCTCTCTAACTTTTAATATTCGTGAAAATAACTTTGCCCATTCCTTCTTTTCCTTGCCGCATGACACGCATCACAAATTTGAAAATGAAAGTCCCACGGCAATATTTTTCCACACCGTTTGCATTTTTTGGTTAATGTTTTTACGTCCGTTTTTAACCGCTCATGAACTTCGTTACTTAACTCTTGACGAATTCGCTCCCAATATAGCGCTTCTGTTGCACGATCTAAACGATATAAAAATAAAAGATGGAGTCCCAATGCTTTATAAGAAAGTTCTAACTCTTCAAGTGTATCCCTCTTCACGACCGGCTCAGGAAGTTCTTTTCGCTTAATAATGGAAAACATCGTTTCTCGCCACTGTTGAATAAGCTCTGGATCTTTTTTTGAAAACGGCATATGCAAAAATCCATAAAGGTCCATCATCGAAAGTCTTGCTTCTACCTCCGTATCGCGAATGTGCGCATAAAGCTCACGTTCTTCTGAGAGAGAGGCTTTCCGCGTTCCTTTAGGGCTTTCAAACTTATGCCACAGTTCAAAAAATTTACTGAGATCACGATAATATTTTTGAAACCGTTCGAATATCGCACTTGTGGGTGCAATCGCAAATTTGGAAATCAGGACATCTTCTTGTTCTAAAATACGTTTCATGTAACGAATATCTTTCGTAAAAGCGACTTTTCCAACATCATAAATTCCTTTTCGTCCTGCTCGCCCAGCTATTTGCTTCACTTCTTGAGACGTTAATCGACGTCTACGAACACCATCAAATTTTTCATTTTCTAAAAAAACGATACGGCGAATTGGAAGGTTTAAACCCATTCCAATCGCGTCTGTTGCAACTATCACTGTTGCCTCCCCATTAATAAAACGCTCCATTTGCTTTTTTCTCGTCTCAGGTGGCATACTGCCATAAATCATACAAACAGAGTGACGGTCATTTTCAAGCTTCGAAGCTGTTTCAAGAACTCGTCTTCTTGAAAAACATACAAGCGCATCACCTTTCTTCGTATGCTTAATATTAAATTCCTTTTTCTCAACGAGTAAAGGAATGTCTCGGTAATATTCATGAATTTCAATTTCAGAATCACCTAACAATTGAACGATCATCTCTTTACAATTACGACTTCCGATAATGTGTACTTCATTTGCATTTGCTTTTGTAATTGCTTTGTACCATGAAAATCCTCGATCACGATCAGCGATCATTTGTGCCTCGTCAATCACAATAATGTCATAAAAAGATTTTTCATAAAACATTTCAACCGTACAGGCGAGGTGACTCGCACCATCTACGTCTTTTTCTTCTTCACCCGTTTTTAGACCACAGCGAATACCTTCTTTATTCAATTTATCATATACTTCAAGAGCGAGAAGTCTTAATGGCGCCAAATACAACCCATTAGAAACTTGTTTCATTCGTTCTAAAGCATGATGTGTTTTACCAGTATTTGTTTCACCAATATGTAAAACATAACGGATATTCCGTCCAGTTGAAGCACTGTATTCTCGCCCAAAAATATCTTCTAACATCCGTTCTTCTTCGGCTTTTTTCCTCTCAATCTCTGCCAACTCTTTGGCCTTTTTACGTTCTCGTTCCTCTAAATCTTGTTCATAAATCATCTCATGTTCACGTATGTTAAAAGGAATTTCCGCAAGTTTAAAGAGATCTTCCACGTATTCGTCATGAATCATTGTAAAAAAATCGATTTTTAACGCGTATAAATAATCTACAATAATGTCCTGAACCACTTCTGTCGATAGCTCTTCATCTGCTATTTCCCTATATTGTTCAACAACTGTTGGTTCAATCTCCTCAATGATGGTTGCAGAAACTAAATCAGAGATATACCTTTCAATTGAATGTTCATACCGCGATTCATACGTTTCATACTCCCAACGGTCTCGTTTATAGACTTTCCCTGTAAGCTCATTAAAAAAATTAGACATGGTCGTATATTTAGCCGGATCAAAGCTTCCTTGTTCCACTAATTTCTCTTCAATCCGATAAGCATCTATTGATGAGTATTTCGGATTATTTTTTATGTCCTTTGCTAACATTCTGGCAACATAATAACGAACGTATAAATAAAAAATTTCGTAATCAGTTTCCATTATTTTTTCAGTCGTCTTTTCAATTTTTCGATAGACCTTTCTTCTTTTTTCAGCAATACGACCTTCTTCCAATCTCTGTAAAAAACTTGCTCGTGCTTTTGAGTATCTCTTATTCCATGCTTCCTCATCACTACAAAATTGATCATTTAGCCATTCTAAAACGTGAAAAGGGGGAAACGTTCTCATTTCATTTCGATAAATTTTATTAATCAGCTTTTTATCTACCCCTTCAACCTGATAACCTCTTTCAGTTAAAAAACGCTTCTTCTCTTTTCGTGGAACATCGTTATTCGTCATGTTCAGCCATACATTTACCCAGATTTGTTCTACATACTGAATTCGATCAGCTAAATAATCGTTGAAGCTCAGTATTTCAGTTTTTGTTTCTAAAAAGCGGTCAATATCTTCATAAACCTTCACTTTCGTATGGTCAACCGCGCGATAATATAACTCATTAAGTCGGTCCATCACTCATAACTCTCCCTTCTAAGTTTCTATAGTTATGTTGAGAGGAGATTAGTTATATATTATTATTTTAATCATTTATATATTTCCCTTTTAAAGAAAAAATCAGTACACTCGCCCATTTATTATTGATTCTACATTTAACTAACCCACAGTTGTGATACTTAGCATATCATGTAATATCTTCCTACGAAGGTGGTGTAAGTTAATGTACGGATATGGATACGGGTACGATACTGGTTGTCATGCACCTGTTACTGCTCC
>SKSA01000308.1 GCA_007118195.1 Anaerobacillus sp.
ACAATTCACAATTTAGAATTTTAGAATCGTTGTAATTTATGAAAATCTATTTTTTTACTCTAAACTTTATTAGATGGTGATTTTATCGATGGAGCACTTTAATCGTTTCATTGGTTTTAAATTATACATTAAGACGGAAGTGGGTTTAAGTAGTGACAATTCAGTTAGTTTTTGCATATGCTTTTTTGATAAATGTCATTTCACTTTCTTATATGTATGTAGATAAGCAAAAAGCAATTAAAGGTCATTGGCGAGTGCCAGAAAGGAAATTTTTCTATTTGGCGATCGTCGGTGGTAGTGTAGGAATCATGTTAGGAATGAAGCTATTTAGACACAAGACGAAACATAAATCTTTTAAGGTTGGCATTCCATTAATCTTCTTGCTACAAATAGTCCTAATGAGTTATCATTATTTATAGTAATCTTTCATATTTTTTAATAGTGGACAAAATCACTGGTTAGAAAACTTTTGTCTTACAGGACAGAGTTTTATTCCTTTTTAAGGAAGGAGAGAGACCATGTTTGAACAACTATCAGAATCGATACCCGTTTATATAGAACAGAGTGGGATTATTGCACCGATCTTATTTGTATTATTTCATCTTATTCGCCCGTTACTTTTCTTACCTGTTCTTTTTGTTTGTATGGTCGGTGGTTATCTATTCGGAGTTATTTACGGGTCAATATTTTCAATGATCGGATTAACTTTAATGTGTATTATCTTTTATTTTGTCGCTCAAAAATTTCCTAATGTATTATCACGTTTTGCTAAATTAAATAAGAAGATGATGAAAAATGGTCCATTAACGATGAATCAAATTATGGTGTTAAGAATGGTACCTTTTGCGCATTTTCATTTATTATCGCTTTACGTTTTAGATCAGACAAATAATTTTAAAGAATATACGAAGTACTCATTTTTAGGTATTATTTTACCTTCGATCATTTTTACAAGTTTCGGTCAAATGATTGTTGATCTTCCTTTATTTTATTCAGTCGTTTTATTATTTTTCTTAACTGTCGTCTTCTTTGGGGTAAGAAAAAGAGCATCAGAGAAACAAACGATTGTCGAATGGAAAAAGTTCTTTAAAACGAGCTAAAAAACAACCATCCTGCTTGGGACGGTTGTTTTTTTAAAATAATAGTTCTTTAATAGGACTTTTCCACTCGATCTTTGCATTTGGGTAGGCTTGCATAATTTCTTTTGCAATAAAATAAAAATCTTCCTTATTTAATCCTTGTAGTTTATCAGTATTTTTCACCCAAATTTGAACTGTAACTACTTCGAAAGCCTCATCGGTCGTACCTAAATATTTTTCTCCCTCAAATAGAACACCTCGATAAGTGATTAAAAAGTTTTTTCTTACGTTTTGTTTTTCATCTAAAAAATAAAATTGCTTTTTTTCATGGGCTAATTCAAGCTTTCGTTTTGGATTTAGTAAATATTTAATCGAGCTGTATGCTAAAATAATAACGGCTATTAATATTAATAAGCGAAATAAAAAAACAGCCATCGCAATATCCCCCTAACTACAACGTCATCTTTTTAGTATAAACGTAATTTTAATTATCATAAACGAAATTGCCTTCATTTACATTACGAATGAGCAGAAAAAAGGTTTCAAAAAAATTTTGTGAAAAAGTTGGACAGTTTGTTAGTTGGCTAGTTGGCTTTTCGTTAGTTGATAAGCCGAAATCTACTTTTTATAGTACAGGAGGAAAAAAATGACTTACAATTTAAAAATTAAATTAATAAATGAAGATGCGCTTTTGCCGTTTCAAGCTAATAAAGGAGATGCAGGACTAGATTTGTTTTCAACAGAAGAAAAAGTAATTAAGGCAGGAGAAGCAGAACTCATTAATACAGGAATTGTGATCGAGTTACCTGAAGGAACCGAAGCTCAAGTAAGGCCGAGAAGTGGTTTAGCATTAAAACATACGGTTACTGTATTAAATAGCCCTGGAACGATTGATGAAGGTTTCAGGGGAAAAATTAAAGTTATATTGATTAATCACGGAAAAGAAGATTTTAAAGTAGAAAAACAAATGAGAATTGCCCAAATGGTGATTGCTCCTGTTGCGAAAGTGAATATCATTAACGTAGATGAATTAACAAATACTGAAAGGGGCGAAGGAGGTTTCGGCTCGTCTGGTTTATCAAAGTAGTAGAATTGAGAATTATTTCGATAACCGTTATAATAATATTGGTAAACATAACTAAATTTTTTAGGAGGCATTTACATATGGATAACACGTTAAACATGTTAAAAGATTTAACAGATGCAAACGGGATTCCTGGAAATGAGCGTGAAGCCCGGGAAGTAATGAAAAAACATATTGAGCCTTTTGCAGATGAAGTAGTACAAGACCACCTTGGTAGTTTGATTGCTAAAAAAACTGGTTCGGCTGAAGGGCCAAAAATTATGGTTGCTGGTCACTTAGATGAAATCGGCTTTATGGTAACAAGTATTGATGATAAAGGTTATTTACGTTTCCAATGTGTCGGCGGTTGGTGGGAGCAAGTCATGCTTGCTCAACGTGTAACAGTGATGACGCGTAATGGAAACGTACCAGGGGTGATTGGTTCAAAACCACCACATATCCTGCCTCCAGAAGCACGTAAAAAGCCTGTCGATAAAAAGGACATGTTCATTGATATCGGGGCAACAAGCAAAGAAGAAGCGATGGAGTTTGGTGTTCGTCCGGGTGACTCTATTGTTCCAGTTTGCGAATTTACGGTCATGAAAAATGAAAAGATGCTGATGGCTAAGGCTTGGGACAACCGTATTGGTTGTGCAATTGCCATTGAGGTACTTCGTCAGTTAAAAGATGTTGACCATCCGAACACAGTATATGGCGTAGGGACAGTTCAAGAAGAAGTAGGACTTCGTGGTGCCCGTACTTCTGCACATTTCATTCAACCAGATATCGGATTTGCCGTTGACGTAGGTATCGCAGGTGATACTCCAGGTATTACTGAAAAAGAAGCATTAGCAAAAATGGGCAAAGGTCCTCAAATCATCATGTATGATGCATCAATGATTTCTCATAAAGGATTACGTGACTTTGTAACAAATACGGCAGATGAAGCAGAAATTCCATATCAGTTTGACTATGTAGCAGGTGGTGGAACAGATGCAGGTGCAATTCACTTAACAGCTAATGGATCCCCAGCCTTAGCAATTACAATTGCAACCCGCTATATCCATAGCCATGCCGGTATTTTACACAGAGATGATTTTGAAAACGCTGTAAAATTAATTGTTGAGGTGATCAAAAAGTTAGATAAAAATACTGTGGCGAAAATTACGTTTGACTAAGTTTTTTATGAAGAGGCTGATTAATCAGTCTCTTTTTTAAAAAGGAAAAATTGTTATAAATTCTTACAAAAATAATGAGAATTTGCTCGCTTCTATGTAAAATATAATTACTACAAAAGATAGGGGCGATGAAACATGAAAAATGAAGCACAAAAATTAGCAGTTGAAATAATTCGCCTCGACTTAATGCGAGATGAATTATTAGAAAAATTAATTGTACTTTCAGGAAATCAGGCGCACGAAATTCTTCGATTCGTTCAAAACAGTCAGTACATTGAAGTTAGGGAATAAGCGAACTCGTTTTCAGCAAGCTGAAACAACGAGAAATCAGATGGAGTCTCGACTCCACCTGATTAAAAGTTCCCACCTACGCTACGCGTTGAGGTGGGGGTCTATAACCCTTAAACCATTTAAGGATAAAGATAAGTAAGTTGTTTTTTATCACAGAGGAGTTACGAAGTACGATATGAAACATAAAAGGTGTGCGATTTGTATTATTAAATCGCACACCAACTTTACTTCTTTTAAAATTTGAACCAGCTTGGATTTTATATGACTAAATCTTCTTTACTTTTGTAACCCTTCTGAAATCGAAGAAATTACTTCTTGTTTGCTTTGTTCATCTGCTTGTTTCCAGTAAACTTCAAACAAAACCCCTAAACCTGGTAGCATTTTTTCTTCGCCACTTTGCATTG